>JAQUMZ010000101.1 GCA_028717865.1 Elusimicrobiota bacterium
CCCGTTCCTCGACCAGGACGTGGCTGAGCCGTCCCGCCAGCAGTTCCTCGCGCCGCGGCACGTCGCCGTGGAAGCCCCGCTCCCCAGGCCGCACCACGGTGACCTTGGCCCCGACCACGCTCACGCCCCGCTCGGACAGGGCCCGGATCACGGCGCAGGCGAATTCGGTCTTGCCGGCCTCGCGGCGCGCGGCGCCGACGAGGATCATGTTCGGGGCGGCCAGCATGTTCTAGTCGAAGCAGCCCAGCCGGCAGCGGACGATCTTGATGCCTTCCCGGTCGCAGATCTTGCCCAGGGCCGCCGGAGCGGCTCCGATAGCCTCGGCCAACTTCAGCAGCCGGGCGCAGGAAACCTTCCCCCTCCGGGCCGCCCTCTTGACCGCCGCGATCTTGTCCTTCATGCCTGCCTCCCCGCCGGCCGGGCCTCGATGCCCAATCCGGCCACAATCTCCCTCGGCTCGTCCTTGCCCGCCGTCCAGACCGCATCCGGGCTCAGCCCCCAGCGGGCCCGGACCGCATCGACGAGGCCGGGACGGACCACCCAGACCGTGGGCCGGCGCCGCTTGCGCGCCAGCGTCTCGAGCGCCGGGGCCCAGCCTCCGCCCTCCAATTCCCAAGGCCCCACCTCGTCCACGAAGGCCACGTCGGCGTCCACGGCCTCGGCCAGGGCCCGCAACCCGAAAGCCACTCCCTCGGGCGAAAAACGGAAGGCGCGCACGGCCGGCCAGTCGGAAGGGCCGTGCGCGCGGCAAAGCGGCCGGCTCTGCCCGGTGCGCAGGTCCACGACGTCGAAGCCGGCGCGCCGGCCGGCTTCCCAAAAACCGGGCGCGTGCAGGCCCGCCACCGACAGTCCGCGGCCGCGCAGTTCCGCGGCCGCCCGCGCCACGAGCGAGGATTTCCCCGACCCGCTGGGCCCGGTTATGATCGGCGCGCGACCCGGGGCCAGGGCCGAAAGCAGGGCGGGGGCGCGGGCCAGGGCCGCGCGCAAGCCGCCTATGGGATCGCGCAAGAGCCGCGGCGCCGCGGGCAGCGCGGCGAAGACCCCGGGCAGGGAAAGGAAGGCCTGCTCCAAGGCGTCGAAAAACACCGGCCCGGCCAGGCGCTCGACGGCCCGGCGCAGGGCGGGGTGGCGCAGCTCCTCGCCCACGCACGCGAAGCCCATGGTCAGCATCAGCGCGCGCAGGCCCATGCGCGCCCCCGCCTGCCAGCGGCCCAAGGCCAGCCCCGCCAGGATGGAGACGGCCAGGACGCCGAGCCAGAGCCCGAAGCGCCGGCCGAGCGCCGCGGCCCGCCCGTAGCCCGCGGCGCAGACCAGGACGTAAGCCGCGCAGACCGCGGCGTAGCCCCATAAAGGAAGACCGCCTCCCCGGGCCAGGACCACGGCGATGAAGAGCGCGTGCCCGGACAACGCCCATAGGGAACATCGCCGCGGCTCCCCGGGCCGGCCGGTCCAGGAATAACCGGCGGTTCCGGAGCCGGCCGGCTCCGGGAGAGCCCCCGGCGCGCCGACGCGCATGCCCATAGCCGCGGCCGCGCCTCCCCCCAGCGCGTGAGCGGCCCAAAGCGCCAGGATGGGGCCCCAGGGGCCGCCCGGCAGCCCCAGCCAGGACCGCGCGGTCTCGAACCCGCGCACATATATGGTCCAGGTCTCGGGGCCGTAGAAAAGCAGGATGTTGCCCAGGGTATGGAAGAGGGGCCAGGACATGGCCAGGCCGCCGCCCAGCAGATACCCCGCGGCGTTGGCGCCGGCCGCGCGCACGCCGAGTTCGAGCAGCAGCCCCTCCATCGAGATGGCCACCATGGGCGCCAGGATCACGGCGCTGGGCGAGACGGATTTCATGGCGGCGCAGATGAGGCCCGAGCGCCAAAGCAGGCCCCGCTCGGGCCAGAGCCTGTGCCCGGCGACCAGTATGGCCACGCCGATGCCGGTCAGCAGATGGCCGCGCAGGGGCACGCGCGCGTTGTGCAGGAAGCTGCCCAGGACGATCTCGGAGGCCGCCCACAAACTGCCCAGGACCGCCGCCTTGCGCCAAAGCTGGTCGCGATTCATCGCGGGAAGAGATTGACGCGGCGGGAGCACGACGCGTAAAGATGCCGGGCGTGCGCGCCCTGGCTCATGAGTTCCAGGGCCGCGTCCGGATCCGTCAGCACGCCGCCCCCGACCAGGCTGACCCGGCGCCGGAACAGCGCGTCGGGCAGTATGCTCGCCGAGGGGCCCACGACCGCGATCCGGGTTCCCGGTTTGGCCCGGTCCAGCAGCCCGCCCAGGGTCATGTTGGCCAAAGTCAGGCCGGTGATGAGCAGCACGTCGCAGTCCGCCAACGCCTGGCCCGCGCGCTCGACCGGGACGAACAGCGGCATGTCCTCGGGGCGCAGGGTCTCGGGCCGCAGCTCAAGGACCCGAAGACGAATGCCGGGCAGGCCGCGCAGGCGGTCTATGTAGCGGTGGAAGGCGCCCACGATGGTCACGGCCGCCCCGGGGGCTATGCGCACCAGTTCCAGGGCGTCGCGGTCGAAGACCGCGCGGTAGCGCCGCTCATCCAGCCACGGCGCGGAAAGCGCGCTGAGGGCAGCCAGGGCCAGGGACCGGGCGAAAGGCTCCCGCGGCCAGCAGCTCAGCAGTTCGAGCACGGAAACGCCGCGCAAGGCCCCGGGCGGGGGCTGGCCGCGCTCCTCGGCCGCGGCCGCGCCCTGGCGGCGCGGCGTGGCGGCCATGCCGCCCCGGCCGTCGGAGAGCTTGACGCCGGAAAAGACCGCGCCCACCACGGCCCGCTCGACGCGCAGCGAGCCGAGCGCCGGCCCGTGCAGACCGCGCAGTTCGGCCAGGGTTTCCGCGAAAAAACCCTCATGCATCGCCTTATTATTATTTATCTTGGGGCCCGGATGAAAGCGCGCCTCGGCTGAGTATTGACTTCCCGAGCCGGGTTTGAGTAAGGTTATCTCGATATTCCGCACACCCGACCGGAGGCGCCATGAAAGGATGGACCGGCAACATACTGCGCATCAATCTTTCCAAGCGGACCTTTAAAACCGAGCGCTTCTCCGAGGACTTCGCCCTCAAGTGGATCGGGGGACGGGGCTTCGCCCTCAAAATCCTGTGGGACGAGCTCAAGCCGGGCGTCGACGCCCTGGGCCCGGACAACAAGCTGATCGTGGCCCTGGGCCCCATCGCCGGCGTGCCCATGCCCAACAGCGGCAAGACCATCGTGGCGGCCAAGTCGCCCCTCACCGGGACCTACGGCGACGGCAATATCGGCACCCACGTCACGATCCAGCTGCGCAAGGCCGGCTACGACATCATAATCATCGAGGGCCGCAGCGCCGACCCGGAATACGTCTTCATCCAGGACGGCGACGTCTCTTTCCTGCCCGCCGGCGAAATCTGGGGCAAGGGCACCTACGAGGCCCAGGAGTGGCTGGAGAAGAAATACGGCAAGACCGCCGGAATACTCAGCATCGGCCCCGCCGGGGAGAACAAGGTCCTCTACGCCGTCGTGCGCAGCATGGAGGGACGCGCTGGCGGCCGGCCCGGGATAGGGGCGGTCATGGGCTCCAAGAATCTCAAGGCCATCGTGGTCAAGGGCAGCCAGGACATCCCCATGGCGGACCCCAAAACCATGAAGGAGCGCGGCCTGGACGACCTGCGCGCGGTCGGCGCCATGAACAAGAAGGCGGGCTGGTCCGTGCAGGGCACCAACGCCGTGCTGGCCTGGTGCAACGAGATGGCGGCCCTGCCCGTGCGCAACATGCGCCATTCCCACCACCCCGACGCCTGGAAGCTCGACGGCCAGCGCACCAGCGAGGCGCGCGTGGCCACCTACGGCTGCCCCAACTGCACCATGCGCTGCGGCATCGCCGTGCTCGACCACGAGGGCCACGAGTCCGAGCTCGACTACGAGAACGTGGGCATGCTGGGCCCGAACCTGGAGATCTTCGACCTCAAGCAGATGGCCTCGCTCAACTGGCTCTGCGACGACCTCGGGATGGACACCATCTCGGCCGGCTCGGCCCTCTCCTTCTACGCCGACGCCATAGACCACGGCGCGACGCAAGGCGACTTCAAGTTCGGCGACGCCGAACGGGCCAAGGAGCTCATGCGCCTGCTCGCCCGGCGCCGGGGCGTGGGCGACCTGCTGGCCGACGGCAGCCTCAAGATGGCCAAGCGCTTCGGCCACAACTCCGAGGCCTACGCCATCCAGTGCAAGGGCCTGGATCTGTCCGCCTACAACTGCAAGTACGTCCCGGGCCAGGCCCTGGCCTTCGGGACCAGCGCGATCGGAGCCCACCACAAGGAGGCCTGGATCATAACCTACGAGCTCAAGCACTCCGAGCGCGGCGGCTACGGCCGCGACAAGGCCCAGAAGGTCATCGAGCTGCAGCGCATCCGCAGCAGCATATTCGAATCCCTGCCCATCTGCCGCTTCCCCTGGATCGAGCTGGGCTGGGACCTGAAGAACTACCCGGAGTACTTCAACCTGGCCACGGGCGCCAACTGGACCCTGGAGGACTTCACCAACACGGGCGACCGGATCTACGCCCTGCTCAAGGCCTTCTGGACCCGCGAGCATCCCGACACCGACCGCACCGCCGACTACCCGCCGCGGATATATTTCGACCCGGCCATCGCGGACCAGGAGGGCCTCATCGCGGGCAAGCACCTCGAGCTCGACAAGTACGACGTCATGCTCGACCACTACTACGACATCCGGGGCTGGGACCGGCGCGGCATACCCACGCGCCGGACCATGGAGCGGCTGGGGCTGGCCGAGGAGGCCGAACAGCTGGCGCAGACCGCCGGCGTCAGCTAGATGCGCGTGCGCGTGCGGCTCATCGGAGCCTTCGCGCAGCGCTGCGGCTTCACGGAACGCGAGTTGGAGCTGCCCGAGGGCCTGACCGCGGGGGAACTGCTGAGCCGCCTGAAGCTCAGGCGCCTGCGCAAGTTCGTCTCCCGGGAGGGCCTGCCCGTGCGTATGGCCCAGCCGCTGAAGGACGGCGACCGCATCGTCGTCGCGCCCATTTTCTCGGGCGGCTGAAAAAGCGCTTCGCTATTCCGCGGCGAAGCGGCTCAGGCGCGGGCAAATCTTGTTCACGTCGAGCTTCAGGCAGTAGTAGGCGGCGGCGTCCCACGGCCGGCGCGCGCAGGCGGGCTTGTCCTTGTTCCAGTCATACTGGCAATAGGCGGGCTGGGCGCCGTAGCAGGCCAGCTTGTTGCCGTTCCACTCGTACTGGCAATAGTCGGGCGCGGCGCGGAAACAGGCCCCCTTGTCGCCGTTCCATTCGTAGCGGCAGAAATCCGGCTGGGCTCCGAAGCAGGCGGCCTTGTCCGCGTTCCACTCGTATTTGCAGAACGGCGGCGCCGAAAAGGCGCAAGCGCCTTTCTCCGAGTTCCATTCGTACTGGCAATAGGCCGGCCCCGACGCGAAGCATCCCGGCTTGTTCGCGTTCCACTCATATTGGCAATCGTCCGCATGGGCCCCAGCCGACACGCCCAATACGACAAACACGCCCAACCACCAAGAATTTCTCATTGCTTATGCCCCCGCGAATCCGCTGATTCGGCGAGCCGATTGTCCCATCTTTCCCGGCCGCGAAACAGGGTCCATGGGCCCAACGATCCGACAGCAAACGGCCCAGAAAAAATCCGGGCCGCGGGGACAGGCTCAGCGCCCGGACCGTCGGGTCGAGAGACCGAAAAGCATCTTGCCGTCCTGGTTGAAGATCCGGCCGGCCTCGTCGGCTGCCGGAGGCTCGGCCAGGTCCCCGGAAGCTTGCGCCTCGATGGCGGCGGCGAACTTCCCGAGCAGACCCTGCCGCCAATTATCGGGAAGCCCGTTCTGCAGCACGATATCCTTCAGCGCCGAATCCATTCCCACGTACAGATTCGGTCCGCGCTCGAATATGCCGCCGAATCCAGAATCCCGGCCGGCCGGGACGAGCAGGGTCCAGCGATCCCCCTCCACCTCGTAGAGGCCCGTGGCGGCCAAGGCGAAGCGTCTGCCGGCGTAATGGCCAATGCCATGGAGCTTGCCCACGCTGTCGCGTATGCGCCGGGCCTGCGCGCCCGCCACCTCGTAGAGGCCCGCCTTGGTGTCAACGTAGAGCCCCTGGTCGTCCGATGTGTAGAATCCCTTGTAAATTTCACCCTGGATTTCCTTCACGCGGACCCACTCCCGGCCTTGCCAGGCGAAGAACCTGTTTCCATCCATCTTGTACGGCCGGCCCGCGTGCAGGATGAAGCCGTCCTTGTAAACCGCGGGCAGTTCCGTGCGGATCGCCCCGCCGTTGGCGTCGATCGCGTAGCCGGCGTACCCTTGCTCGCCGTTGCCCATCGCGAACAGGCCGCCGGCATGCGCCACGAGATACGTCACCGAGCGCAAGGGGGAGGACAGGGACCGCGCTTGACCGTCCGGACCGATCCGGTAAAGACCCTGATGAGTCGCCACGACGAGTTCCCTCCCAAGAACCGCCATATCCGTGACGCTGTCGGGGACGCCGGCGACCTTGGTCCAGCGGCCGGAGGCGCGCCGCCAAAGCCCGCCGTCATTCATGGACAAATACGTTTCGTTCGCGAACTCGACCGGCGGCTCCAGGCTGCTTGAAGACCTCTTGCCCACGACCTCGACGCGGTCGCCCACGATCTCGTAAACCTTGAAATCGTCGCGCGCGGTAGAGGCGTAGACCCTGCCGCCGGCCTCGTAGACGACGTCGGTATGGAACTGTCCGTCCAGCACCAGCTGCCAGCGATCGTTCTTGCGGATATAAAGGCCCTCGATGGTCGCGGAGTAAACGTCGTCTCCAGCGCGCAGGAAGCCAACCAGGGTGGTATCGCGCATGCGGTCGACGGCTTGGTTGGAAAGAAAATCCTCCACGGCCCGGGCGTTGTCTTGGCTCAGGCCGTATACCGGCGCCGCGCCCCAGGCCAGCGCGGCCTCCACGGATGCGGCCGGATTATTACGCAACCAGTCACCCGCGCCTCGCGCCCATTGCGCGGTCCTCCCCGGCGCGAGCCTTATCCCCAGGTTCTCGGTGATATTGCGCTCTAGGATAGGCCAAATATCGGCCGGAGCCTCGACCGGCGCGGACGCTCCCGCCGAGTTGTCGAAGGCGCGGTCCAGGGCCGGACCGGAATCGCGCGCTTCCGATGTTCCCAAGGGTAAAGCCGTCTCGACGCGCGCCATGACCTCCGCGGCCTGGGCCGAGACCCCGGCCGCTGCGGGTGCGGGGACGATCGCCGGCAGGGAAGGCTGCGCCAGCGACGTAAGCGCTTCCGGCCGCGGCATGGCCGGCAGCGCTGCGATCCCGGAGAGCCGCGCCGGAAAGCGCGCCCGGCCGGCCACGACCGACGGCGATCCCAGCGCCGTCGCCGGAAGCAGCGCCAATACCACGACCAGCGATGTCTTGGACATCGAGTCGATTGTACCGCGGGAAGCGCCGCGGCGAGGAGGGCCGGAGGTTGCAGGATCGGCCCGCTAAAGGGCCTATGGCCGCATGGCTTCCGGCTTGGCGAAGGCATCCCCCATCACGCGGGAAAAGGCGTCCTGCAGGTCCCAGGCCCGGTAGCCGCACCGCGCCGGCGGCGGACCGCTCTGCGCGTCCTCGACCCACATGAACGGGCAGTGCAGCTGATAGCGGTTGTACTCCCGGATCATTGCGTCCGAGATCCGCTGGGCGTGCACGATCTCCGGTCCGGCCGCCTGCGCCTGGGCGCCGGCCGCCTCGCGTCTGAAGAATGCCACCCGCTCGGTCACGAACTCGGAGAAGGGCCTGACGTCGTCGCGCAGCGCCAGGAAAATGTCGGTGATCTGCCGCTCGTCCAGCCGCGGCGCCAGCAACGCCAGATAATGGAAGCGCACGGGCGCCGCCGAGGCCGCATCGGACAGCACGCGCCGCAGGCGGGCGTGGAAGGCGGGCCCCAGCCGCGCCAGGCACACGCCCCGCCGCATCATGTTGACCAGGAGGAAGGATTCGAAGTCGGCGGCGTCTTGCGCCGCGCCGTCCTCCAGCCCCGAGACCTCCGACTCGACGCCGCCGATCCGGACCACCACGCGTTCCGGGCCCGGCATCTCGGGCGCCGCCGGCTCGGCGCTCCAGGCCGCCATGGACAGGGCCAACGACATGACCGCGATCGGCAGCCGCATATCGTTTATTCAGTGTAGGCGCCGAAAGGCCCATTCGACGAGAAGCCTAG
>JAQUMZ010000102.1 GCA_028717865.1 Elusimicrobiota bacterium
GGCCGCGACCGCTGCATCCTCAGCAAGGGGCACGCGGCCACGGCCCTCTACGCCGTCCTGGCGCATCGGGGGTTTTTTCCCCGTTCCTGGCTGGAGCGGGTGGGGCGGGACGGAAGCCGCCTGCCGGAGCATCCCAGCCCCGGCTGCCTGCCCGGCGTGGAATTGGCGACGGGCTCGCTGGGGCACGGCTTATCCGTGGCGACGGGATTGGCCCTCGCCGCCCGCATCCGGCGCGACCCCGGCCGGATATTCGTGGTCTTGAGCGACGGAGAATGCAACGAGGGCACGGTCTGGGAGGCGGCCCTGCTGGCCGCGGCCCATCGGCTGGGCCGGCTGGTGGCCGTGGTGGACTTCAACAAGTGGCAGGCCACGGGACGCAGCGAGCAAATCATGGCCCTAAACCCCCTGCGGCGCAAGTGGGAGGCTTTCGGCTGGCGCGCGGTGGAGGCGGACGGCCATGACGCCGGCCGCCTGGCCGCCCTTCTGCGCCGGCTTCCGAAAGCCGACGGCCCGCCCGCCCTGGTCGTGGCGCACACCGTAAAGGGTAAGGGCGTAGCCTTCATGGAGGACGACAACAACTGGCACTACAAGACCCCCGATGACGCCGAATTGGCGGCCGCGCTGCGGGAATTGGGGGCCTCGTGAGAAACGCCTTCGCCGCCGAGCTGACCGCCCAGGCGGCCCGACGCCCCGGCCTGATCCTGCTCTCGGGCGACATCGGGAACAGGCTTTTTGACCGTTACAAGGCCCGCTATCCGGGCCGCTTCATCAACTGCGGCGTGGCGGAAGGCAACATGATCGGAGTCGCCGCGGGCTTGGCCTTGGGGGGATTGCGGCCGGTGGTTTACACCATCAATTCCTTCCTTTCCGCCCGCGCCTACGAGCAGATCAAGCTCGACGTATGCTATCACGAGCTGCCCGTGATCCTGGTCGGCGTCGGAGCGGGGCTGTCCTACGCCGAGAACGGCGCCACGCACGAATCCTGCGAGGACGTCGCCATCCTGCGCGTCCTGCCGCGGCTGAAGGTGGTCGCCCCCGGAGATCCCTACGAGGTCCGCGCCGCCTTGGCCGCGGCCCTGCGCCAAAAATGCCCGGTATACATCCGCATCGGCAAGAAAGGCGAGCCCTTGGTGCACGCCCGCCGGCCCGCCTTGCGCCTGGGCCGAGGCATCGTGGTAGCCGCCGGCCGAGACGTCTGCATTTTTTCCAGCGGCGCCCTGCTCGCCGCGGCCGTGGCCGCGCGAGGAATTTTGAGCCGCCGCGGCGTGAGCGCCCGGGTGGTCAGCCTCCACACGATCAAGCCTCTGGACGAAGCCTTGCTGCGGGAAGCCTGGCGCGGATTCCGGCTGGTCGCGACGATCGAGGAGCACAGCCTCCTGGGCGGGATGGGCGGCGCCGTGGCGGAGTGGGCCTGCGACCACGGCCTCGACGGGGGCAAGCTTCTGCGCCTAGGCACGCCGGACCGGTTTTTCCGGGAGGCGGGCGGCCAGGAATTCGCGCGCCGCCGCTGCGGACTGACGCCGCCGGCCTTGGCCGGGCTCATCCTGCGCCGGCTGGGGCGCGGCGCTCACTCGAAGACGATATAGCAGTAGTCGCCCGTATAGCCCGCCTGCTGGAAGAGCCATTCCCATTCCCTCGGGGTGTAAAAGGAACGACAGGTCAGCTGCCAATACAGGAGGTTCGCCTTCTCCCTCTCGTTGCGGTAGGTTTCTATGACGACGTGCTTCGGCCCGCGCGCGACCCTCTCGATCTCCCGCAGCGCGGCGTGAAGCTCGTAATTGTGGAGGTTGTGCAGAGTGGTGACGGAGAAGACGAAATCGAAATACTTGTCCGGCCACGGCAAGGACACGGCGCTGCCCACCTTGAGGCGGGGCCGGACCTCCGGCTTGGCGTTCTCCACGGCGTATCTGGAGATATCGATTCCCGACACCTCGCTGTCCGCGACGACCTGGGAAAATTCATACAGGAGGAATCCCTTCCCGCAGCCGACGTCCAGGATGCGGGCGCCGGGCTTGAGGCCGTAATGCCGGGCCATATCCTCGGCGACGGCGCGCCACCGTCCGTCATAGCGATAGCCGCCGTAGCCGTATTTGCGCTCCCCGTCCCAGTAATCCCGGTCGTAACGGATCGCGACCTCCGCGCATTCGGCCTTGTCCGCCTCGTTGACGCGTTTGACGTAATCGCGCTTGGTGGATTTGTGCAGCTTCATTATGAAATCAACGTATGCCATGCCCGCCTCCCTTTCCCATCCCCCCTTCGGGCCAAGGCCGCCATAATCCGCGCAGCCAGACGCGGGCCTTGCGCAATTGCGCGGCCTTCTGCGCCTGCGAACCGGAAAAACGCCGCCGGGCCAGCCCCACGGGCAGGAATTCATTGAGCAGAATGCAGCACCACTTCAAACGTTGGACCGGCATCAGCATGGCGACCCGCTCGCGATGCAGGCGGGACCTCGGAAGGTCCCCGAGCACGCCGCGCATGAACATCGGCCCATAGCCGGCCGGCACCGGGACCGCCTGCTGGCAAAAGAAATCGCAGACCGTCTTGGCCGGATCATCCCAGCCCGCGTATTCGAAATCGACGAAGCGCAAGCGCCCGCCTCGCTCCAGGATGGCGTTGTGGAACCCGAAATCCGACGGAGACAGCCGCCACTCCCGGCGCGGCAGGCGCGCATCGAGCTCCAGCCCCAGGCGCCGGGAGCGCTCGCGCACGAACGCCGAGATCCGGCGCCAAGCTTCGCCCAGCTCCTTGCGCGCGAATTCCCGGGCCTGCCGGTCCAGGTCGCAGGCCGCCGGCAGGCCTTGCAGCCTCGCCAGGCGCCGCGCCACGGCGGCGAGGTGCTCGGCGGTGGAAAAACCCGCGTCGGAGGCCTCGGGGCAGCGCCGCCCGCCGAGGCGGGCCGCGTTGAGGCCGCGCCAGAACGAAACCGCCTGGCGGACGGAATCCGCCCCGACCTCCCCCGCCCGCAGGCGCCGGCCCGCGACGAACTCGTAGAGCGCCAGGCTGCGGCGGGAGTCGCGAATCACGGCCCGGGGCACGCAGCGCAGCCCCAGTTCCCAGGCGCGGCGGCAGAACGCGAATTCCGTGGCGCATCGGTCCCGAGCATCTCCGGGATGGCGGAAATAGGACTTGAGCAGCAGCTCCCCGTCCCCGGACGAGACCCGGAACACCCGATTGTTGGCCGCGCCGGCCAGCGGCTCCAGGGCTGCGGCTCCCGGCAGACCCGCTTTTTTCAAAAGCGCGTCCGCGGCCAGGAAAAGCCCGGCGGTCGCCTTGTCTTTAGGGAGCAGGGCGGCCTGCGCCTCGCGCCAACCGCCGACCCGCCGCCAAGGCCCGCGGCGAGCCGCTCCGCATTGGGGATCGAAAAGTATCCTCCTCACTCCGGAGGGAAAATCGGGATGCCGCAAGAACTCCGGAAGATCGTCGACGAAATGGGTGCAGCCGTGGCGGCGGATCGCGGCAAGCTTCGCGGCCTTGGTCGGCAGCAGCCGGACGTCTCCCGGCCTCAGGCCCAAGCGCCGGCGATCGAAGACGCCGTGGCGGCGCAGCCACAAACGCGCCCAGCGGTGCAGGTCGTAAAGCGGACCCGCGAACGGACGGCGGGTGCGATGGCTGATGATGCGCACCGGAATGCCCAGGAAGCGGCAGCGGCGCAGGAACGCCAGGGCGCCGGGAAAAGCCGGGGCTCGGCGCATCTCCGGACCGTATACGCGCCCCTGCAGTCCGATCCAGGCCCGCTCCCCCCCCGCTCGGCGCAGATAATCCCGGACGGCTTCCTTGGCGGCGGGGACGCCCTCGGGAATCAGCCCCCGCCGCAAGGCGACGCCGTGAAAAAGGCGGTCGTAGCAGACTATGGTGTTGTCGAAATCCACCCCAATGATCATGCCGCGCCCTCACCCCAAGGACAGGTCGATGACGGGACGGATGACGCGGCCCGCTTCGAGGTCGTCCAAGGCCCGATTCGCGTCGGCCAGAGAGTAGGCTCGCGACAACAGCGGCGAAAGGTCCAGCTTGCGCTCCGCCAAGAGACGGATATACTTGGGGAAATCCGACTCGGGCGTATTGTCCCCCCCCCAGGTGCCCAGAAGCCGCTTGCCGAGATTCAACTGCGCGGGATCGAGCTCGATGCGCTCCCCGAAATGGGCGTTGCCGGCCACCACCGCCGTCCCGCCCTGGCGGCGGACGCTTTCCAAGGCCTGTTTCATGGCCAGCGGCCGGCCGCTGGCCTCGACGGCAAAATCCAAGCCGCCCGGACAGAGGCGCTGGATCTGCGCCATCGCATCGGCCGCCCCGGGATCGACAGCGTGCGTCGCGCCCATGCGCCCGGCCGCTTCCCGGCGATCCGGCCGGGGCTCCACGGCTATGATCGGGGCGCAGCCGGCAAGCTTGGCGGCGGACAAGGCGCACAGGCCGATTCCTCCCGCCCCAAAAACGGCCAGGCTCTGCCCGGCCCTCGGCCGCGCCGTATTCCATACCGATCCGAATCCGGTGGGCACGGCGCAGCCCAGCAAAGCCGCCTCCGACATCGATACCCGCGGCGGCAAGACGGTGAGCCGGTTCTCGGCGACCACGGCATGGCGGCCGAAAGTGGTGACGCCCCCGGCATTGACCTTGCGCCCCTGCCACCCGTACGCCGTGCCGCGGGCGTCCAGACCCGGCCCTTTGATCCAGGACAGGATCACGGGATCCCCGGACTTGACCCGTTGCACCCCCGGTCCGGCCTCCCGAACCCACCCCGTCCCTTCGTGGCCCAGGCAATGGGGCAGGAAGGCATCCGGTCCCCGCCGGCCCCGGGCCTCCAGAAGCTGGGTATGGCACACCCCGCTGAAAGCCAGCTCCACCAGGACTTGGCCCGCCTGCAAGGGCGGCACGTCCAGCTCCGCCAGGACCAAGGGACGCCCGGTTTCCACCAAAATCGCCGCCAAAGTTTTCATCGCCGCCTCCTTATTATTTTTCCGCCCGCCCGGACCAGCAGGTCCCGGGCCAGATTCCGCGCGAAGCCCAGGCGGGCCCGGAAAGCCGGCGCCGCCCGGAGTTCGTTGAAGTGCGCGCCATCCGCGCGCAAGCGCTCCTTGTAGGCGTTCCAAGCTCCGTCAACCGCGGGATGATAGCGCAACGCCGCGAACAGATCGGTCTCCTGGCAGCGCCGCCACAACGCCCCGGCGCCCGAGAGCGCCGCGAAAACGGCGGCCCGCCGCCACCCCAGCAAACCCCGCGCCGGGACATAGGACCGCTGCCGGCAGAGCCGGCAGGCCAGCCGCAAGCAGCTGACCGGGCGGGCCGCGCTCAGCTCCAGCCGGCACCCGTCGGAACGCCCGCCGCAGAGCGGACACACGTAGGAGAACTCGTAAAGGTCCGGACCCGCCCGGCGCGCGCCGAGCACGCGCCCGAAAAGCCGGCAGCGCCGCTCCTCGGCCGGAAGCAGGCGCCCCAGCAGGCGGCGGAACCGCGCCTCGGGCATGGAGGTCATGTTGATCCAGCGCCCCCGCTCGTCGCGCCCCGTCTCGTAGAAGCGCTGCAGATTGCGCAGGCGCCCCCGCGCGCGCAGGTCGCGATAGAGGCTGGTGCCGGGATAGGGAACCACGATCCCCAGCGAAATGCTGTTCCCGAAATCGCGCCGATGGCGGCGATAGAAAGCCAGCGTCTCCTGCGCCGTCTCCCAGGTCTCGGCGGGATCGCCGAATATGAAGTTGCCCTGGATCGTGATGCCCGCCTCGTGCGTCAGGGCCAGGGCCGCCTCCATCTTCTCGACCGAGATGCCCTTGCGCATGCTGCGCAGCACGGCCGGGCTGGCGCTTTCCAGCCCATAACTTATCAAGTTGCAGCCCGAATCCTTCATGGTCCGCAGCAAGGAAGCCGTAACCACCGGCACGCGCAGCTGGCAGCCCCAGGTCAGCCCCAGGGGCCGGATCCGCGCGCAGAAGTCCAGGATGCGGTCCTGGGTGACGGAGAAGAGATCGTCCCAAACCAGGACCTCGTTGACTCCGTACGCCGCCCGCAGATGCTCGATCTCGCGGATGACGTCCGCGACGGCGCGATGGCGGTAGGAGGGAGTCAGGCGATAGCAGAAGGTGCAGCGGGCGGCGCAGCCGCGGCCCGAGATGACGGGAGCCGCGCGGCGCTCGGCGTGGGGGCTGACGCTCAAGGGATCGCGGGCCGAAACGCTGCGCTCCAGGAAGCGGCCGAATTCGAACCCCTCGTAATCCGGCCAAGGCAGGCGGTCGAGGTCGGACACCAGTTCCGCCGGCCCGGTTTTCACAAGGCGCCCCTCGCGGGCCACGGCCACGCCGGGCACCGCCTCCGGCGCTCCCCCCTCGGCCCAAGCCCGCAGCAAACCGTCCATGGGCCGCTCGCCTTCCCCGATGACGAGGGCGTCGGGGGCCAGGGCCTCCAGGGCGAACTCGGGATCGGCGGAGGCGATGGGTCCGCCGAGGACCACGCGCGAGCCCGGGCTTTCGCGGCGCACGGCCGCCACCAAGCCGCGCAACTGGGGAAAATAAGTGAACATGCCTCCCGTCGCGACGACGTCGAAACGGCCCGCGGCCAGGACCTCGGCCAGCCGGCCGGGAGGATGGTGGTTGAGATTGAGCGTCGCCACGTCCCACCCCGCCCGCTTCAGGTAGGAGGACAGATACATCAGTCCCAGGGATATGGCGTAGGGCCCGCCGTAATGGTAATCCGGCATGACCAGAAGCACCCGCATGCGGCCCCCTAGCCCCGCCCTTCCCAACGCAGGAACCGGCGCAGCAGGGCGCGATCCTCCTCGTTGAGAAGCAGCCAAGT
This sequence comes from Elusimicrobiota bacterium, assembly GCA_028717865.1. GTDB lineage: Bacteria > Elusimicrobiota > Elusimicrobia > UBA1565 > UBA9628 > UBA9628. The sequence goes on from JAQUMZ010000102.1 coordinate 6,781, forward strand.
CGACCCGTAAAAGACCGCGGCGCCGGCGGCCGCCAGGCCGACGAGGCTCACCCAGCCGTCGGCCCGGGCGTGGAACGGCATGAGCACGGCGAGCATGAGCAGCGCGCTGGCGAAGGGAGGGAAGAGCACCTCCGCGGCATAGCGGCGCAGGGGCACCCCCAAAACCCTCCGGTTGACCAGCCAGACGTTCACACCCGTGGGCAATCCCAAGGCCGCGAGCGAGCCCAAAGCCACGCCCATGAGCCCCCAGCGCGGGATGAGCAGACGCCAGAAAACCAAGCTGAGCGCGGCTTGGCTCCAGGCCAGGACCGGGGCGTACCAGGGATGGTCCCGGCTGAAAGTGACGGTGTTGGGTCCCGCGTTGAGCAGGAAGCATATCTGGGCCAAGGCCAGCAGACGCGCCGGCCAGCAGGTCGCGTCGCTGAAATGCCCCCCCAGCCAAAGGGAAAGGAACTGGGGCATCAGCGCGAACAAGGCGACAATGACGGGCAGGCAGACCCAGAGCACGAACCGGCTCGACTTGAAGTACATGCGCTGCACCCCGGCCCGCGCCTCGGGCCCCTGCAGCTCGCTCATCATGGGAACGGCCACCGTGGATATCAGTCCCGGGATCACCTGGAGGCGCTGCAGCATGCCGGCGGGCACGGCATAGAAGGTGAGGGCCGCCAGGGACATGGAGCGGGCGATGAACAGCTTGTCGAATTGGTAGGCGACGATCCAGGCCAGGCCGCCCAGCCAGCCCGTCACCGCCCAGATACCGAAGGTGCTCGCCGGCAGGCCCTCGCCCTCGGGGCTGCTCCACACCGGACGCATGATCCTCAGCGCCAGCGCCCAGGCCAGGACGCACGTGGCCGCGGTGACCGCGGCGTACCAGCCGGCCACGGCGCGCAAGCCGAAACCGGCGGACACCAGGGCCAGTCCTCCCAGCGGTATCAAGGCGTTCTGGAAGACGACCGTGGCGGTGTGGCCGTCGAAGCGCTGGAGGCCCTGCATGACGGACGTGGCGCATTGGGCCAGGGCCGCGAAAAGCCCGCTGGCGGCCACGCAGCGCAGGGCGAACACCGCCGTCGGCAGCAGGCTCGCCGGGACATGGAACGCGCGCCGCGCCACGGGCTCGGCCCAGACCCACAAAGCGGCCCCCCCGGCCAGGGTTCCGACCGTGTAGGCCCAGCCGGCGTAGCGCAGCGTGTCGGAGAAAGCGCGACGGTCGCGCGCGCCCTGCCCGGCGGCCACGTGCTTGATGACGGCCGAGCCGGCGCCCATGGAGGCCAGCACCAGGTAGCTCGCGGCCGCATGCATTATGATGTAGACGCCGAAGACCTCCAGGCCCAGGCGGCGCACGAGGATGGGCACGGCCAGGAAGTTTATCGCGGCCAGCGCGACCTGGCCCAGCGCGTTAAA
>JAQUMZ010000103.1 GCA_028717865.1 Elusimicrobiota bacterium
GACGTTCTTCAACCGGGAGCGCCTGCTGGCTCCCCCGGACCTCGCCCAGCTCGCCGTCGTCAAGTACCCCTACGACATCGAATACGTGGGCAACGGCGAGATCCTGACCGTGGAGGCCATGCCGGAAGACGGCCGGCGCCGCATGGAGGTGGACCGCGCGACGGGGTTCGTCCTGGACGAGGCCTACGAGCGCCTGCCCACGACCTTCGTCATCCGGCGCGGCGAGCTGCGGCCCAAGCAGGTGGCCCTCACCTTCGACGACGGCCCGTCGGAGCCGTTCACGGGCCTGATCCTCGACGCCTTGCGCGACCTCCGGGTCCCGGGGACGTTCTTCGTCATCGGCGAGAACGCGGAGCGCCACCCCGACCTCGTCGAGCGCATCTGGCGCGAGGGCCATGAGCTCGGGAACCATTCCTACACCCACCCCGACATCGCGGCGGTCTCGGAGCGGCGCGCGCGCCTGGAGCTGACGGCGACCCAGCGCGCCCTGCAGAGCATCCTCGGGCGCTCGACCATAATGTTCCGCCCCCCCTACAACGCCGACGCCGAGCCCAGCCGCGCCGACGAGGTGCGGCCCATCCTGCTGGCCGCCCGGCTCGGCTACCTGACGGTCGGGGAATTCATCGATCCCCGCGACTGGGAGCTCGAGCGCTATCTGCCCGACGGCACCCGCCGCCGGCGCACGGCGGAGGAGATCGCCGGCCTGATCGAGGGCCAGGTCCGCAAGGAACGCGGGAACACCGTCCTGCTGCACGACGGCGGCGGCGACCGCTCCCGGACGGCGGCCGCCTTGCGGCTGGTCGTGCCGCGACTCCAGGCCGAGGGCTACCGCTTCGTTTCCGTCTCCGGCCTCGTCGGAGCCTCCCGCGACCAGGTCATGCCGCCCGCGAACCAAGGCGACGCCGCCCTCATCGGGGTCGACCGCGCCGTCTTCGAGGCCTTCTACTGGGCGGGCTGGCTCCTGCGCCTGGCGTTCTTGTCGGCGATCGCGCTGGCCGTGCTGCGCATCGCGCTCGTCTCCGTCCTGGCCGCGGCCGCCCGGCGCCGGGAGCGCCGGCGGACCTTCGATCCCTCGTACCGGCCCTCGGTCAGCGTCCTGATCGCCGCGTTCAACGAGGCGGGCGTGATCGAGGGCACGATCCGGGCCGCCCTGGCCGGCGGGGACGCCGCGCAGGTCGTGGTGGTCGACGACGGCTCGCGCGACGCCACCGCCGAGGTCGTGCGGCGGGCCTTCGCCGCCGACCCGCGCGTGCGCCTGCTGCGGCAGGAGAACCGGGGCAAGGCCGCCGCCTTGAACCTCGCCGTGGCCGCCTCGACGGGAGAGATACTCGTCTGCCTGGACGCCGACACCCGCCTGGCCCCGGGCGCCGTGGCCAAGCTCGCGCGCCCCTTCGCCGACCCCGCGGTGGGGGCCGTCGCGGGCAACGTCAAGGTGGGCAACCTGGTCAACCTCCTGACGCGCCTGCAATCGATCGAATACGTCACCAGCCAGAACCTGGACCGCCGGGCCTACGCCCGGCTCAACGCCGTGACCGTGGTTCCCGGCGCCGCGGGCGCCTGGCGCCGAAGCGCCGTGGCGGCGGCCGGGGGCTTCCTTGCCGATACCCTGGCCGAGGACATGGACCTGACCTGGCGCATCCGCCGCGCCGGCGCGCGGGTGGAGGTCGAGCCGCAGGCCCTGGGGTTCACCGAGGCCCCGCACACGATCCGGACGCTGTTTCGCCAGCGGTTCCGGTGGGTGTTCGGGACCCTGCAGTGCCTCTGGAAGCACCGCGACGCCCTGGGCCGCTACGGCTGGTTCGGGACCTTGATGATGCCCTCGATGTGGCTGTTCCAGATTTTCTACCAGGCCCTTTCGCCGCTGATCGACCTGCAGGTGGCGTGGGTGCTGGGCTGCCTGCTGGAGTCGCTGCTGTTCCGGGGCGTCCTCGGCGCCGACTGGCAGCCGCTGCCGGTCCTGGCCGCGACTCTCTACCACGTGGGCTTTCTGTATCTCTTTTTCTTCTTGATCGAGTTGGCGGGGTCCGCGCTGGCCTTCTGGATGGACCGCGAGGACTACCGAAGGCTGTGGTGGCTGTTCACGCAGCGCTTCCTCTACCGGCAGATCATGTACATGGTGGTGCTCAAATCCATCCAGGCCGCGCTCGTGGGCCGGCGCGCGCATTGGGGCAAGATCGAGCGCCAGGGCACCGTGGCCGCGCCGGATTGAGCGGAACCGCCCGGAATTATCGGATCGGACGAAAAGTCTGGATTTGGCGCCGCTCCAGCATCTCGCGCGGGGTGCCCGGAGGAAGGCCGCACCCGGCTCCTTGGTCACGCGAGCGCCGAAAAAATGCAACCGCCCCGCAATCCCTTTTCCCGCCCGAAAAAAGCATAATGCCCCCGTGCAGGCGGCCTATTGCGCATTATGGCTGGCGACCGTGCCGGGCCTCTCCCGGGGCGCCGCGGCGCGGGAAACGCACCCCCTGCCGACTTTGCAGCAGAGCCTCGAACGCATGGGCCCCTCGCTGCCCGGCTTCTGCGCCGCGGCGGCCGTTCCGGCCGCGCCTCCGGGGCCGGGCCTGAAGGGCGCGCCGGCGCCCCGGGGCTTTTTTCCGGGCGCCGCCGCCCGGCTCCAGCCGGGAGACTGGGCGGCCTACCAAAGCTATCTCGACGCCGTGACCGGCACGCAAAGCTCGGGCAAGAATTCGATCGAATTCCTCGTAGACGCCGAGGCCTCGGGCTCGGAACTCGCCGCCATCGCCGGGGCCGAATGGACGGTCCATATCGAGGTGTACCAGTACCAGGCGGACGAGGTGGGCTGGACCCACGCCCGGTTGTTGGCCCGCAAGGCGGCCCAAGGCGTGCGCGTGCGCCTGCTGCTCGACGCCTACGGCACGAAGACGGACGGACCCGGCGTCAAGAGGCTCATCCGGTTCCTGCGCCGCGGCGGCGTCGAGGTGGAGGTCCGGCCCGCGCCGCTCTTCAAGGATCACCTCGACCATCGCAAGGTGATGGTCATCGACGGGGCCGTCGGAATCGTCGGCGGCATGAACATCGGCAAGCTCTACGCGCAGGAGTGGCACGATCAGCAGTGCCTGATCCGGGGGCCGGCCGTGGCGAAGCTGCAGGAGGCCTTCCTGGCCCAATGGCGGGCCGCGGGGGGACGGCGCATCCCGCCGGAGGAGCGGCTGTTCCCGAAGCTGGCCGAACCGACCGACGGCGTGGAAACGCGCGTGATCCCCCACCAGGGCTGCGGCCGGGACCGCCGCATCAAGGACGCCTACCTGGGCGCCTTCGCCACGGCGCGCCGGCTCATCCGCATAGCCGATCCGTATTTCGCCGAGCCCGAGATCGTCGCGGCCTTGGCGGCGGCGGCGCGCCGGGGGGTCAAGGTGCAGATAGTCCTGCCCCTGCACAACGACATGAAGCTCGTGCAGGACGCCTCCCGGGCCTTTTATCCGGACCTGCTGACGGCCGGGGTGGAAATCTACGAGTACCAGCCGCGCATGGCGCACGAGAAGGTGGCGCTGGCGGACGATTACTGGGTCACCTTCGGCTCCTCCAACCTGGACGCCCGCAGCCTCGCGGACAACGACGAGCTCAACGTCGTGGCGACGGACGCCCGGTTCGCGGCCGTGGTGGAGAGCCGGCTTTTCGAGCCGGACCTCAAGAACAGCCGGCGCATCCTGAGCTATGCTCCCAGCCTGGCCGAGAAGGCCGCGCGCCGGGCCTGGAGATTGCTCGTGAACGACGGCGGCGATTTTCCCCCCGAGGGCTGATCCGGCCGGCCCGCAATCGGTATAATACGGGACCGCGCGGCATTATGAAGGTAAAGATCTGCGGGATCACGAATCGCGAGGACGCCGTCTGGGCCCTCAACGACGGCGCGCATTTTATCGGCGTGGATTTCCGCAGGCGCAGCCCGCGCCGCGTGGCGCCGGAGGCGGCGAAGGACTGGGTGCCCGGCCTGCCCGCCTTCGCCTCCGTGGTGGGGGTCTTCGACGACGAGCCCTCCCAATGGATCGCGAAGGTCGCCGCCGATATGAACCTCAAGGGCGTCCAGCTGAGCGGCCCCCAGACCCCCCAGCGGCTCCGGGGCCTGCGCCAGGTCTTGACGATCACCGAGTGCCCCCCCTTCATCATCAAGGCCATGGCCTGCCCCGGCCCCGAGGCGCTCGAGGCCATCCCGCGCTGGGGCGACGCCGTAGACTACGTCCTGCTCCACGACCCCGCGGAAGGCCGGCCGGGACGAAACCCGCGGCCTTTCGATTGGAGCCTGGCGGCCGCCGCGGCGGCGCACGGCAAGCCGGTGTTCCTGGGCGGGGGCCTGACCGCCGAGAACGTGGGCGAGGCCGCGCGCCTAGGCCGGCCCTTCGCCGTGGACGCGACCGCCGGCGTCGAGAAGTCCACCCGGCACAAGCACCGGGCCAAGCTGCGCGCCTTCATCACCGCCGCCCTGCTGGGACGGCCGGCTTAGAACGCCGGCGCGGCCTTCGCCCGGCTCCCGCTTTGCTAAAATCAATCAGGCATGGCCATTTTGCGCGAAGAGCGGCACGAACTGCTCGACTCGAAGATCCGATTCCACGACCGCCACCGCTTCGAGATCAAGCTGGACGTCTCCCTGCCCGAGGCGGCGCGCGGCGTTTACCGCGTGGAAACCTACTTCTTCATCCCGCGGGCGCTGAACGTCAACCCCGCCACCTACACGAAGGCGGATTTCTACAACGGCACGCAGCAATATATTCGCTTCAAGACCCCGCAGCTGGACCTGGGCAAGCTGCTCGACGCGAGCCTGGAGGGCTCGCCGCTCTCCCGCGTGGCGCGCAATGCCTCGGAGCTGCTGGCCGGGAAGCGCGGCGGCGGCCTGGAGTCCCGCACGGTCGAGGAGATCAAGCTGCTCGGCTGCATGGCCCGGGGCGCGATGCGGGACTACGTCAAGCAGCTGCTCGACGAGCTCGCGCTCGCGGGAGAAAGCAACGAGGCGCGCCTGGCCGCCGCGGCCGCCAGCAGCCTCGCCTTCCTGGCCGACGTGCGCGCCCTCACCGGCCGGGTCCGGGCCCTGCGCCCGGACCTGACCCATCCGGCCATGCCGCAGCGCCTGCGCGACGCCTTCGCCTTCCTCGACGAGTTCCTCAGCCTCAACGCGGAGGAATATCTCGCGGAGCTCCTGGAGGGCGTGCGCGCGCGGCCCGGGGCGCGCGCGGCCCTGGCCGCGGTGGACGCGGCGCTGGCGGCCCTGCTGCTCGAGCAGCCCGCCCATCGCCGCGCCATGGGCTACCCCTCGGTCGTGCGGGACTCCGGCCGCAACGAGACCATCGTCTATCGGCGCTCGGTGCTCAAGAAATTCATCTCCAGCGTCCTCTACCTGAACATCCAGGTCTCCGAGTGGGAAGGCTTCATGCAGTTCCTCTTCGGGCTGGCCGCCGGCATCGCGATGCTCTTCGCCGTGACCGCGGCCATCTTCGCCCAGAGCCGCTACGCCGTCAACAGCCTGCCGTTCGTGGCCGTCGTCGTGGCCAGCTACGTCTTCAAGGACCGCGTCAAGGACTGGCTCAAGATGCTGTTCTCCCGGGGCATCACCCGCTGGCTCGCCGACCGCAAGGTGAGGATCCTCGACCCCCTCCACGGCGGCCAGATCGGCTCGTTCAAGGAAGCCTTCAGCTTCCTCGGCGGCGGTTCGGTGCCTCCCGATATCTCGCACCGGCGCAACATCGACAACATCACCTCGGTCGACGAGGAGGGCAAGCCCGAGCGGGTGTTCAAGCACGAGAAAGAGGTCACCCTTTTCACCGGCCGCATCGCCAGCCGCCATTCGCGGCTGCGCGACCTCAACGACATCATGCGCTTCAGCATCCGGGAGTTCGCGCGCTACGCCGACGATCCCGAGATCGATTATCTGCACCTGGATGCGCGGACCGGGGAGCTCAACGCCCGGCGCTGCGCCCGCGTCTACCACGTCAACATGGTCGTGAAGTACCTCGGCCGCGACGCGGGAGGCCGGCAGCGGACCGCTTACGAACGCGTGCGCATCGTGCTGGACCAAAGGGGGATCGTGCGGCTCGAAGAGGTCCCCGTCTAGCCGGGCCCCGGCCGCGATGGACGCCTTCAAGAAGCTCTTCGGCGTGGAGAAAGCCCGGCTCCAGCCGGACTGCATCATCTCCCCGCTCGATGAAGTCGAGCTCTTCGCCGGGCCGGGGCCGGTCCAGCGCGCCCGGGGCGATTATTTCCGGGTCGCGAACGTCCCGCGCGCCACCGTCATCGGCACGCGCTACAGCCTGCTGGCGGGCGACTGCGTGCTGGGCCTGGCCGACTCCCCCTGCCGGAACGTCTACCTGTTCAACTGCTGCGGAGGCGTCGACGTCGGGATAGGCGCGGCCTTTTCGGTGCGCGCGGCCTTCAACTTCGAGAGCTTCAGCGGCATGCTGGCGGGGGCCGAGGCCGCCGCCTGCCCGCTTGCGGACGCGCGGCTGGCGGAGGCGTTCGCCTCGTTCTCCCGCCTGCCCGCCGGGACTTGCGCCACGGTGGGCTCGCTGGCCCTGGAGGAAAGTTTTCTCCCCCGCTTTCGCGCGCTGGGGGTGAACTGCCTGGACATGGAGTGCTCCGCGGTGTTCTCCGCCGCCGAGAAGGCCGGCAAGAGGGCGCTGGCTCTGCTCTACGTCTCCAACCGCGTTCCCGACAAGCCCTGGCATGAACAGCTGGACCGCGCGGACATCCTGAGGCTCGGCCGGGCGCGCCGGGACCTGGCCGCGCTTCTGACGGGCTTCATAAAGCGGCCGCCCGGACGAACCGATCCGGGCCTTTCGACCTAATCCGCCCGGGGCCCTCAAGCCCTGGCTAATCCCGCCGGACGGGCTATCCTAAGGCATATGCCGGTTAAAACATTCGGCCTTCTGGTTCTGGCCTTGGCCTCGGCGGCGCCGCCGCCCGCGGCCGGCAAGGCTCCCGCCGCCGGCACGTACGCCCCCGAGAGCGTGGCCGCCCTGCCCAATTTCCACAAGCGCTCCGAATGGGACCCCAAGTGGAAAGAAACCGTTTACGACGCGCCGCTGGGCAACCCCACGCGCATCACCGTGCATCATACCGAGGAGAAGCAGCCCCTGGAGCGGAAAGCGATCATAACCGAGCTGCAGCGCCTGCTGCGCATCCATACCAGCAAGGATCCGAAGATCGACGGAAGGGGCTGGTCGGACATCGGCTACCACTTCCTGATCGACGCCAAGGGCCAGATTTGGGAGGGACGTCCGATTTACGCCCAGGGCTCGCACGTGGCGGGCCAAAATGAAAATAACATAGGCATTTCCCTGATGGGGAATTTCGATCTGGAACATACCGAGTACAACAAGGAAATACCGCTAACCAAGCCCACCGCAGCCCAGTTGGAAGCGCTGGCCGCGCTCCTAAACCGTCTGGGAGGCGCTTACGGCATTCCCCTGGACCGGCAGCACGTGTTCGGGCATCGCGATCTGGACGCCAAAAAGACTTGCCCGGGCCAACGCCTTTACGATCAGCTCGACGCCGTATGCCAGGCCGCCTCCCGGAAGGCCGCCGCCATGGCCTCGCGCATCGATACCCGGCCGGCCGAGAATATCCAAGAGCGGCTGCGGCTGATCTCGACCGGATCGCCCTTCTAGAGGGAACCCAGGACGTCGCCGCGATACGGCTCGGCGTAGTCGTAGAGCAGGCGCGTGGAGGCGCCGGCGCTCACCGCGCCCACGCCCTCGAAGACGCGCCCCGCGCCGGCGCCATCCAGGTCCACCCTCACTCGAGCGGCCGCCCGCGCGTCGGATGCGATCGCGCCGAGAACCGCGATCTTCGACATATTATTCTCCATGGATTTCTTCCCGGCCTTTCCGGGATTCTATCAATATCCGGGAAGGAGAGCGTTGGCCCCGCGGGATTTCCGACACGATTCGCGGCAGATTTACGCCAAGTTTAAAAACATTGGAGTCATGAATTTTATCATGTAATATTTCCGCCGCTGGCGCGTAGCATATATGCCGGCCGCGCCGCCCGCACGCCAGGCCCTAAAATGGATTTTGCGACACTCTATGACCAGCACTTCGCCAAGATATACGCCTACATTCGTTTCCGGGTGGACAGCCCGGAGGCGGCCGATGACGTCGCCTCGCGCGTCTTCGAGAAGGCTCTCGACGGCTTGGCGGACTACGATGCCAGGCGCG
>JAQUMZ010000104.1 GCA_028717865.1 Elusimicrobiota bacterium
CGCCGGACGCGCCCGGCCGCCGCGTCTTGGCCGGTGGCAGGAAGGCGAGATCGCGCTCAAGGATAAGGAATGCATCGCCGAGAGCCTGTTGTGCCGGTATTTCCCCCGGGCGGAGGCCGCGGCCATGGTCGCGGCTTGCCTGGCCGAATCCGGCCTCAAGGACACGGCGCGCATATCCGTCGTGCAGCTCGCCGAGCTGTGCGATAGATTGGAAAAGCGCATGGCGGGCTCCTTGGGCACCGCCGCTTCCGCCCGCGCCTTGCGGCACGGCCGCATGTTCACGGCGCGGGAGACCGAACTGCTTTCCCAGGCTTACGGCGGGATCATCGCCGGCCTGGGGTTGTCTCCGGAGGAGCTGAAAAAAAAGGTGGACTATTACCGCGAAAGGGGGGTTCTGCTCGACCGGCACGCGCGGGATCTGCAAGCCAAGATCGACGAGCTCGAGGTCAGCATAGCGCGGCGCAAGGCCGCCGAATCCGCCTTGCGCGTAAGCGAGGAGCAGTACCGCCGCATAGTGGACACCGCCGCCGAGGGCATATGGGTTTTGGACCGGGAAGGCCGCACCACGTTCGCCAACTCGCGCATGGCGCAGATGCTGGGGTGCGAAGCGGAGGAGATGCCGGGCCGGACCATGGAGAGCTTTCTCCCCGCCACGGAATGGGCCGACCATCAAGCGTGGCTGGCCGCGCGGCGGCGGGGCGCCGTGGAGCGCTACGAACGCCGCTTGCTGCGCAAGGACGGCTCGGTCATGTGGGTCATAGCGTCGGCCACGCCGATCCTCGACGCCGAGGGAAGCGTCCAAGGCTCCTTCGCCATGTTCACCGATATAACGGAACGCAAGCGGGTCGAGGAGGAGCGCGCGTCCTTGTTGGAGGCGGAAAAAGAGGCCCGCGCCGAGGCCGAGGCCGCCAACAAGGCCAAGGACGACTTCCTGGCCATCGTCTCCCATGAATTGCGCACGCCGCTTACCACCATCCAGGGTTGGAGCTGGCTGCTGCGGTCCGGGAAACTGCTCCCGGAGGAGCACGGGCAGGCCCTGGAGATGATCCAGCGCGGCGTGCAGGCCCAGCTCCAGGTCGTAGAGGATATCATCGACATCTCGAACCTCGCGCGGGGGCAATTCGGGCTGGTCCGCAAGCCCGTAGATCTCGGTTCGGTCCTGGAGGCGGCCTGCGCTTCCGTGGGGCAAGCGGCGGAAAGCCGCGGGGTCAGGATCCAGCGCCGGTTCGAGGGGGGGATCGGAGTGATCGCGGACCCGGAGCGCCTGCGCCAGGTGCTGCGCAATCTGTTGCACAACGCCGTCAAGTTCTCCGCGGCCGGAGGCGAGGTGCGCGTAAGCCTGCGCCTGGCCGACGGGCAGGCCGTCGTCACCGTGCAGGACGACGGACAAGGCATACCGGCGGAATTCCTGCCGCATCTTTTCGAGCCGTTCCGGCAGAAGGAGGACCCCGTCACCCGAAAGCATAAGGGGTTGGGGGTGGGCCTGGCCATCGCCAAGCGCCTCGTGGAGCTGCACGGCGGGACCGTGTCCGCCGCGAGCGAGGGCGAGGGGCGCGGCGCGGCGATCACCGTGCGCCTGCCCGCCGTGCCCTGGTCGTGCGCGGAGCCCGCCGCCGCCCGGCCGCGGCCGGCCCAGGACGACCTGGGCGGCATCCGCGTCCTGATCGTGGAGGATGACGCCGACAACCAGGAGACGCTCCGCAGACTGCTGTCCCGCCACGGAGCCCGCGTCTCGATCGCCTCCAGCGCCGCCGAGGCCCTGGCCAGCCTGGACCGCGAACGGCCCGACCTGATCCTTTGCGACATCGCCATGCCCGGGGAGGACGGCTTCACGCTCATCCGCAAGCTGCGGGCCCGGGGCGGAGGGCTGGCCACGATGCCGGCGGCCGCCTTGACGGCGTTCGCCCAGGGGGATTTCCGTGCCCGCGCGCTGGACGCCGGTTTCCAGATATACCTGACCAAGCCGATCAACCCGTCCGACCTGGTGACGGCATTGCGGGATCTGGTGGGAGAAGCGCAGCCGGCATGAGGGCATTGGTCCAGGGGCTGGCCTCCAGGTTCGAGCGATCCCGGGCGACCACGTTCGCCGTCGGTTTCGGCTTGCTCGCGGCCGTGGCGGCCGTGCATCACGCGGCGGGCTACGAATTCGCCTACAGCTTCTTCTACCTCGTCCCGGTCGCCCTGGTCGCGCGCTTCCTCGGACGGCGGAGCGGCCTGGGGTTCGCCTTCCTGGCCGCCTTCATATGGTTCCTGGATGACATGGCGGTCCGGCATTATGCCGCGCCCTTCATCTATTGCTGGAACCTGCTGGTGCGTTTTTGCGTCTTCGCCTTCGCGGCCCTGGCCATATCGCAGTTGCGGGAAACCGCGGACCGGGAGCGCCGCATAGCGGCGACCAAGGGGGAGATGGTTTCGCTGGTCAGCCATCAGTTCCGCAACGCGATCAATTCGATGAATATCGCGGTGCATATCCTGGAGACGGACATCAAGGAAGGGATGGCTCCGGATATCCCGGGATTTCTCGCCGCGCTGCGCCGCGACCTGAGGGCCCTTGAAGAGGCGACTCTAAACTTCCTTAATCAAGCCCGCCTGTCGTCCGGCGCTTACGCCTTGGATTTGCGGTCCGTGGACCCGCGCGCGGTGGTCCGGAACGTGCTGGAGGGCATGAATATTCTCGCGCGCGCCAAGGACATCGAAATCGTCACCGACTTCGCCGCGGGGGAACTCGCGGTGTCGGCCGACTTGGCGGCGCTCAACCTGGTGATATCGAACCTGCTCAGCAACGCCATCAAATACACTCCGCCCAAGGGCCGCGTCGTGGTGCGCGTGGCGCCGGACAGCCTTTCGCCCGGCCGCATCGCGGTAGCCGTCTCCGACACCGGCATCGGCATGACCGCGGAGGAGCGGCGCGGGATTTTCGCCGGTTTCACCCGCACGGCGCAAGCCGCGGCCGCGGCCAAGGGGTTCGGCTTGGGGCTCAAATTGGCCCAGGACATGCTTAAGCTGCACGGCTCCCGGCTCATGGTCGAGAGCGAGCCGGGCAAGGGGAGCCGGTTCTGGTTTTACCTGGCCGCGGCGAGGTAGGCCGCGCCGCCGCGTCAGAAAGGGCTGAACGCAGCCGGGACGGGTGCGGTCGCGCTGGGCAGCTCGCCGGGCTTCGGGACGTGGGCCTGGGCCCAAATAAACTCGAATTCCGACTCGAACGCGGCGAGGTCCCCGGGGTCCGTGGAGTAGAACTGGTTCTCGAAATTGTACTTCTCGGCGTTGACCGAGAAGTTGAAGGAGCCGGTGACGAGCAGTTCCCCGTCGATGAGGGCGACCTTGTGATGCATCACGCTGCGCTCGCCGCGGCCGGCGGAAAGGCGCAGCGGCACGCCGCGCTTGAACAGCGACGCCAGGATGGGCGAATTCCGCGCCTGCCAGGCGTCGGCGATCACGCGGACCTCCACGCCCCGGGCGCGCGCCTGGACCAGCGCCTCCGCGACGGTCGGAGAGAAGAAACTGAAAATCGCGACGGTCACGGACCGCTCGGCGCTGGCTATGGCGGTTACGAGCCGGCGGTCTATGCCGCCGTTGGGGGAGAAGGCGGCCCGCGGCCAAGGCCGGTCCTTGAACCTCAGCGACGGATGCGGGTCGACGGGGGGCGGGCCCAAGGCGGAGAGGTCGTCGTCGTCGCGCGGCGTCGTGGGCTGGCCGGGCGCGAGCGCGAAGCCCCACATCCAATCCCAATACGAGGCGTAGAGCGCGGCCAGGGACGCGTCCTTGCGGAAAACCGCGTTCTCGAAGTTCCTCTGGTCCGCGGCGACGGACCAATTGAAGGAGCCGGTCTCGATCAACTCCCCGTCGAATACGGCGAATTTGTTGTGCATGATCCCGTATTTGCCGCCGCCCCGGAGCAGCTTGATGTCCACGCCGGCCCGGACCAGCTGGCGGTACTGCGCGGAGGGCTTGGCCAGCGGGTCGGATTGCGCCAGGCCGTTGTCGACGGCGTGCGATTCGTCGTAAATGAGCTTGACGTCCACGCCGCGCGCCTGGGCGCGCAGGATGGCGTCGGTGACATCCTGCAAATTGAGCTCGTAAAGCGACAGGCGCAGCGTGCGCCGGGTCGCGTCGATGGCGGCGACCAGGGCGGAGGGAATGCGGCTCGTGCGGCTGAAGGCCCGGACGGGCAGGACCGCGCCGTTGAATACGACCGTGCCGGCCGAGGCCGGCGGCGACAGGGTCTCGACGCCGGAGGCGTCGCCCGAGAAGTCGGCGCCGTCGAAGCAGCGTGCGGCGGTCCGGGCGGGGTCCTCGGCCGATTCGAGCGCCCGCAGGGCATCCAGGGGCGCCGCGACGGCGGCGTCGGCCGGGGCGGGTTGGGGGACCGGCGCCGGCGCGGGCAGGGCCGGCAAGAAGGCTCCCAGGGCCGGCGTCAATAGCGGCGCGCTTTGCAGCGAGACGCGCAGGGGGGAGGCGATGGACGGCACGGCGGCCGCGCGCGGCCGCGCGGCCGGGGCGAGCATGGCCGCGTGGAGAGCCGATGCCGCCAATAGCGGAAGCGCGGCTAACTGCAAGAGTCGTTTGTTGATGAATATAGGAGACAAAATGCCGGCGGCGGGGAATCAGGGCCATGTGGCCCGCGATCGGGCGCTTTTTGGACCCCGGGCGGGAGGGACCTTTGGCCCCGAATAGCCGCGGCATTAAAATTGCTCTTGAAACAATAAAGCTGCGCGGGCGGGGGGGCCAAATATCTCCGGCCTTTGGGTCCAAAGCCCCTGCTAAACGGGCTCACGAGGCCATATAATCTTCTTATGAACTCGCATTCGAGGTGGGACGACCTGCGCCACGACATCAAGGCCAAGAGCGCCAGCCTGCAGACCGCGGCGGGGCTGCTGGGCGGCGGCCCGGCCTCGGAGCGGCGAGAACTGCTCGCGCTCATGGGCCAGGCGGCCCGCGACATCGCAAGGTGCGTCTGCGAGCTGGAGCAAGAGCTGGCGGCGGGGGCAGGTTCCCCGGAGTAAGGCCATGCCCAAGCTGAGCCTCGGCCCCAGGCTTTCGACCCGGACGGCCGCGGTCATCCAGGGCCGCATGAAACTGGCCCGGCTCATGGAGATGCCCGAGGGGGAGCTGGAGGCGCTGGCTAGGCGCATCGAGTCCAGCCCGCTCTTCGGGCTGCTGGCCTCGGCCGGGGTGCTGGCAGCCTCGGAGTTCCCGGCGGCGCGCTTCGCCGCCCGGCGCTTCGCGGGCCGCGGCCTGAGGCTTTCCAGCGGCGGGCTGCCCGAGCTGGCGGACGGCAACTGCGAGCTCGTGCGTCTCATGCAGGACATGGGCCGGGAGCGCTTCGAGAAGTGGTTCATGGGCGAGGCCCCCCTTTCGGACGAGGAGCGCGCCCGCGGCGGCGGGGTGTCCGTCGCGCAGGCCCGGCGCCTGCGCGAGTTCATGGACCGCGCCTTCCTGCAGGGCGAGTTTGAGGGCGCGGCGCCGGCGCCGGATAAGGTTTTCAGCTCGGTGGCCGGCATCGAGATCGAGGGGGGCGTTCCCATCGTGGCCTTCTTTCACCGGCAGATCTGGAAACAGCGCTACCGCGTGGACCGGGAGCGGCTGGCCCGCTACCTGGCCGCGGCGCCGGCGCCGCAGGCCGGCAAGGTCAAAAACCTCCTGCACCGGCTGGAGATCGTGGAGCAGCGCAAGACGACGCTCTATCGGCTGCTGGAGGAACTGCTCAAGGGTCAGGCCGACTATCTGCGCACCGGCGCGCCGCAGAGCCGTCGTCCGCTGGCGCAGAAGGATTTGGCCGCGATTTTGGGCGTCCATCCCAGCGTCCTTTGCCGTCTGATCTCGAACAAGTCCGTGCAGCTGCCTTGGGGTCTGGAGGCGCCGCTGGCCGTATTTTTTCCCAGCGCCAAGGACGTCAACCGCGAGCGGCTCTGCGAACTGGCCGGGTCCCATCCGGAATGGAAGGACGAGGAGCTAAGCGCGGAGCTGGAGCGCAGCCACGGCGCGAGGCTCTCGCGCCGCTCCATCGCGCAGTACCGCAAGGAGCTCGGCCTGGGCGGGCGCGGGCGCAGGGGCTGAGGCCGTGCGGGGCGAGCCGCTGTCGATTTACGGCGCGCACCGGGTGCTTTCGCCCGCCGGCGAGCTGCCGCAGGGCGCGCTCAAGCTCGACAATACGCCGCGGCTGCTCGACCCGAGCGAGCTCCTGCTCGACGTGGATTTCCTGGCGCTCGACGCGACCAGCATGCGCCAGATCCGGGAGTCTTGCGGCGGCGGCCGCGGGGGCGCGGCCCGCCGCATCGAGGCCATCGTCGCCGAGCGCGGCAAGCTGCACAATCCGGCGACGAACTCCGGAGGCGTATTGGCCGGTCGGGTCCGGGCCGTCGGACCGCGTTTTTTCGCGGGCCGTTCCCGCGCGGGCTTGCGCGCCGGACAGGCCGTGATCCCCGTGGCGTCGCTTTCGACTCTGCCCCTGCGGCTGGAGCGCGTCAGGGCCGTCGCGGGGGAGCGGGTCCTGGTTTCGGGCACGGCGGTGGTGTTCTCCTGCATGAAGGTCTGCCCCATACCCGAGGACCTGGGACCGGAGCTCGCGCTGGCCTGCGTGGATATCAGCAGCCTGGTGCCGCAACTGCGGCGCTTCCTGCCGAAAACCGGGCGCCGGCCGTTCCGCGCGCTGGTCATGGGCTGCGGCAAGGCCGGGGCGGCGGCCCTCTTCGCGCTGCGCGAGGCGAGGCCGGCCGCGCCGCTGCGGGTCCTGGCCGTTGATTCCGACGCGTCGCGCATCGAGCGCATCCGCGCCCTGGGCCTGGCCGAGGTTTTGCGGGCGGACGCGCGCGACGCCGAGAAGCTTTACGGCTTCGTGCGCGGCCGTACGGCCGGAGAGCTTTGCGACCTGGTCGTCAACGTCGTCAGCGTTCCGGGGACCGAGACGGCCGCGGTCTTGTGCGCGCGGCCCCGCGGCGCCGTGCTTTGGTTCTCCATGGCCACCCGCTTCGACCGGGCGGCCCTGGCCACCGACGCGCTGGGCAAGGACGTCACCATGATCATCGGCAACGGCGTCGCCGAGAATCAGGCCCAGGAGACCTTCGCGCTGGTCCGGTGTCATCCGGCCCTGCGCGCCTGGCTCGCCCGCTGAGCGGCCCAGCCGGGCGCAACGCAACCCTCCCAAACGAAAGGAATCGGGCCGGCCGGAGCGCGCCGGCCGGCGGGCGAGACAACGGCATCGAAATTGCTCCCCCAAGGTCGCCGGCGCCGAGCCGGAGCAAGCAATCGACACATGGGAGGAGAAAATAATGGAGCAGGAAAAGCTGATCGTCGTGGCGCGCGCCGTGAGCGAAGAGGAACTGGAGTCCGCAGCGTGCAACGTGCAGTGCAACTGCAACGTCCAAGCCCCGGCCTGAAGATGAAGAGCGCGAGTCTGGGCCTGAGCCTGCTGACGGGACTGGCGCTGCTGGCGCGGCCGTCGGCCGCGCTGCGCGTGGAACTGCCCGCCTCCGATATCTACGTCGGCACCGGGGCGGCGAACTGCCTCAAGGTCCGCATGGGGGATTCCGACCTGCGCGTCGTGCCGGGCCGGGAGAAGCTGCGCATCACCATGCGGCCCCGGGCCGACGGCGCCGGTTCGCGGGAATTCCTGGAGGCTCAGGCGCGCCAGGTGACGGTGAGGTTCGATCCCGCCTCGGGCCGGCTGGAGGTCGTCGCGCCGCGGCAGGTGTTCGGTTCCGTGAACGCCAACGTCGAGGTGGAGGCGCCGGGCCGTTTCTGCGCCGAGATCGCATCCGACGACGGCGACGTGGCCGTGTCGCGCGCGGCCATCCATAGCCTCTCCGTAGTCACCGGCGACGGCGACGTCGAGCTGGAGGACGCGCCCGGCGCCGGGGACTTGCGCGTGCGGACCCAGGACGGCGACGTGGCCATGTCGCGCATGACGGTTGGCGAATTCTCCGTCGCGACGCGCGACGGAGACGTGGAGCTCGACGAGGTGTCCAACGCCGGGACTTCGCGCGTGAGCACCCGGGACGGCAACGTGGACCTGCGCGGTTCGCCGGGCCAACTGGGCCGGATCACGACGAGCATAACGGGGGGCGGCCGTTTGTTCCAGTCCGGAG
>JAQUMZ010000105.1 GCA_028717865.1 Elusimicrobiota bacterium
GCTCCGTCAGGCTCCAGGCCCGGCTCCAGGTCTCGTCCGGCGGCGGCCTGTAGGCGTCCCAGGCCACGGAGGAGCGGTTTTGGGAATAAAGCAGGTTCTTGAACGCGAGGAACAGCTCGCTGTGGCGGGTCAGCCGCGAGGCCAGCGCCAGCGACCAGCCGGCGCGCGCGGCCAGGGGCTTGACGACCTCTAGGTTTCCGCGCGAGATTTCCGCGCAGGACCGGGTGGGCGGGACCACGCCCCATTGACGCCTGAGCAGGCCGCACGAATTGTCGATGAGGTCGTTGCCGGCGTAGAAAAACAGTAGCACGAGTCCCGGGCGCAAGGGCCGCAGGACCGATTGGAACGCGCGGGTCTCCTGGATCGTGCCGAAGCCCGACGTCCCGGTGTTGAGCACGGGAACGCCGAGCAGGCGCTGCAGCAGGGCGCAGACGTGCGCGCCTTCCGGGGCCTGGCGCGCCTCCAGGAACGAGTCGCCCAGGGCCCCGATCTTGAAGGGCGCCTCCAGGTTCCACTCGCCGCCCCGGAAACCCCGGGAGTTGACGCGCAGGGGTGAAACGCGGTAGCAGGCGCCGTTGCAGGCGGCCCGCTGGCCGGGCTCCAGCACCGGCCCGAGTTCCGGATCGAGCCGGCAGCGAACGGTGCTGTTCCAGTCCGTGAACCGGGTGGGAACCAGGCGCAGGGAGATCTCGACCAGCAGCCCTGCCGCGGCCAGTCCGACCAGGAGCGCCGCGAGTTTCCGGGCCATGGTCAAGCCAGGCAGCGCGCCCGGCGCAGCAGGGCGGCGGCCAGGCGCGGATCGATGCCCTTGACCTCGGGATCGTCGCAGAGGAGGTTGTAGCAGGGTTTGCGGTCGCCGCCGCGGTAAAGCACCATCTTGTCGAGGCCGTCCGAAGTGACGGTCTCCTCGTAGACGTGGCCGCCGGGGAGGCCGCGGCGCCGGTACGGGTCGCGGGAAGGCGGCCGCCATTGGGCCGGCAGGCCGCAGGTGTAGAGCACGAAGGCGTTGGTGAAGCGCTGCAGGTAGTGCTCGGCCCCGCCGTCCAAGGCCAGCAGCAGGGCCGATTCGGAAGCGATCCTCGCCAGCTCGGCGAGCGGCCGGGCGCCCTCCAGCCAGGTCACCCGCGCGTTTTGGGCCAGCTCGGGACGGCGCCTCAGGGCCGGCAGCACGGCTTGCCGTTCGTCGTCGGCGACCAGGCAGGGGGCCGCGGCCGCGGCCAGCTCGAGCAGGCGGCTCCAGCGCGCGAGGTCGAGCTGCCGGCGCGGTTCTCCGCCTACTAAGAATAGGATTTGGCGCCGTCTTCGCGCCGTCTTCGCACCGACGGCCTCGTCTTCGGCGGGAATATCCAGGCCCAGACATTCGGCGGCGGCGCGCCTGCATTCCTCGGCCGCCGTCTCCGAGCGGGGCGGCCGCGGCGCCGCGGCGAAGGCGTCGTAGGCCGCCGCGAGCGGGCCCAGGTTGCGTCCGACAAGCCAGCGCGCCGGGTGGGCGGCGCGCACCAGGGGATCGCCGACGAGGTCCAGGAGCAGATCGTATGCCTCGGGCCGCGGCCGCAGGCGCCGCGCCAGAGGGGAGAGCAGAACGGCCAGGGCGTAGCGCGCCTTGCGCATGGGATCGGGACCCGTGCCGCGCCACCAGCGCCAGAAGGGCCGGGCGGGGTCGTCCGCGACCACGGCCAGGCCCGCCTCCCGGAAGACGAACGCGTTGGCCGCGGAGGCCAGGACCCGCACGTCCTCGAATCGGCGCGCGAGTTGGCGCAGCAGGGGCAGGCAGACCACCGCGTCGCCCACGCCGTCCGAGCGGTTGACCAGGACCTTGCGGATGCGGCCAGAGACGACCTCCTCGCGCAGGCGCGCGCGCGCGACGCCGCTCAGGGGCCGGATCACGGCGTCGGCCGCGGCCAAGCCCAGGCGTTCCGCGGCGAAAACGGCGTCGCGCAGGCGACGGCGCAGGAAGAGGCCGATCATGACGGGTTGGGCCGGCGCGTCAGATGGTATGCGGAACTTGAGATTCGGGCCATATCTCGCCCGTTTCCGCCGAACTCAATACTATCGGCGCGACTAAGGAAGGGTCGCGCCGGCCTCGCGATCCTGCGGATCGCGAGGGGTTTGACGGCTGCGGCCGTGGCAATGCCTCCCATCGCGGCCTCCCGCCGTACCAAGGTTCGCGCGCGGTCGTACGGCGCGCGAACCCGCGCGCGCCCTGTTCCTCGTGCGCGCGCCGGGCGGTATGCGGATCCGAAGAGTTGGGCGCTATCTTGCCCATTTCCGTCGAACTCAATACTATCGGCCCGACCAAGGAATAGTCGGGCCGGCCTCGCGATCCTGCGGATCGCGAGGGGTTTAACGGAGGTGGCCGCAGCAAAGCCTCCCATCGCGGTCCCCCGCCGTACCAAGGTTCGCGCGCGATCGTGCGGCGCGCGAACCCGCGCGCGCCCCGTTCCTCGTGCGCGCGCCAGGCGGTATGCGGATCCAAAGATTCGGGCGCTATCTTGCCCATTTCCGTCGAACTCAATACTATCGGCCCGACCAAGGAATAGTCGGGCCGGCCTCGCGATGCTGCGCATCGCGAGGGAGTTAACGGCCAACAGAGGCAGGCGGGCCTGGGTCAAGGACGGCCTCCGTTGGAGACGCCCGTCCACATGGTGTGCAGTGTGTGGGCACGAGACCTGCTTCATATTGTCGTGAGTTCGCGTGATTTCACTGTCGATCCGCATTTTACTATAGTTTGTCGACAGTGCAGAGCGCGGGGCGGGGCACTACCTTGAGACGGGGGCTGGAGGCCGCTTTGATCGCGGCCGCGGTGGCCGCCGGCTTCGCCAACAGCCTGCGCAACGACTTCGTCTTCGACGATCGCCGGGTCATCGTGGAGAATACCAGGGTGACCCGGCAGGAGTGGAAGGCGATCTGGACGCGGCCCGGTTCGTGGTTCCCGGAGGCCGACGATACGGGCTGGCGCCCTTTGACCACGACCAGCTTCGCCTTGAATTGGAAGCTGTTCGGCCGCGACCCGGCGGCTTTCCGCGCTTTCAACCTGGCGGTCCATGCCGCCAATTCCCTGCTGGTGGCGGAGTTGGGCGCCCTCATCGGCCTGGCCGCTCCGGCCCCCCTGTTGGCGGGGCTTCTTTTCGCCCTGCACCCCGTCCATGCCGAGGTGCTCAACACCGTGGTGGGCCGCGCGGATTTGCTGGCCGCGCTCTTCCTGCTGCTGGCCTGCCGCTTTTATTGGCTGGGCCGGGTGCGTTGGGCCCTGATTTTTTTCGGCACCGGGCTGCTCTCCAAGGAGAGCTCCCTGCCCTTCATCGCCCTCATCCCCTTGCTGGCCTGGCTCAAGTCCGGGCGCGGCGCCGATTGGCGCCGCGTCGCGCGCGACACGGGCCTGGCGATCGCGGTCGTGGCCGCCTGCGCTTGCTACCGCCAGACGATGATCGGCGCCGTCATCGCCTCTCCCGCCGTAGAGCCCGCCGTGAATCACGTGCCGGGCATGCAGAATCCCCTGGGCGGCGCCACGCCCGTCGCGGCGCGGGTCGCCAACGCCTTGTACGTCCTCTGGCGCTACCTGCTGCTGCTCGTCGCGCCCCGGCATCTTTCGGCCGACTATTCCTTGAACGCGATTCCGGTCCTGGGGGTGTTCGCCTGGCGTAACGTCTTGGCGGCCCTGCTTCTGGCCGCGGCGGCGCTGGGGCTGGGGCTCTGGGCGCGCGGCCGCCGCGCCGTGGCCTTCGCGGCGGGGTTCTTCGTTTTGACGTTCGTTCCGGTCTCGAACATCCCCCTGGCGATCGGCTCCATCATGGCCGAGCGGTTCGTTTACCTGCCCTCCGCGGGCTTCTGCCTGCTCGCCGCCATGGCCTTGGCGGCCGCCGCGCGTCCGGGGGCGCTCGGCGCGGTTCTGGTACTGGGCCTGTTCGCCGGCCGCGACGTCCTGCGCAACCGCGATTGGAAGGACGACAACGTCCTGTTCCTGAAGACCCTGGAGACCTCGCCCAACTCGGTCTTCGCGATGGTCAACGCCTCCCACGCCTTGCTCCAGCGCAAGGATTTCGCCGGGGCCCGGGACCTGCTCCTGCGCGCCTTGCGCGAGACGCCGACCACGGACCGCTACCCCCTGCCTTATAATAATCTGGGCCTGGCCTACATGGGATTGGGCGACCTGGGCGCGGCCGAGGCCTCGTTCCAGGACGCCTTGCGCCGCGATCCCGAGGACATCGACTCTTGGGTCAACATCGGCATCGTCTTCGCCAAGCAGCGGCGTTACGACGGCGCCATCGCGGCCTTCGAGCGCGCCCTGGCCCGCGCGCCCGACGCCGCCAAGCTGCATTACAATCTTGCCCTGGCCTGCAAGCAGAAGGCCGAGGTCCTCGCCGCCTGGGGCGACGCGCCGCAGGCCCGCGCGGCGCGGGTCCGGGCGCGGGAGCATTTCCGGCGCGCGCTGGCGCTCTTCCCCGCCTACGGCGAGGCGGCCGGGGCGCTGGCCGACCT
Organism: Elusimicrobiota bacterium; assembly: GCA_028717865.1. Taxonomy (GTDB): domain Bacteria; phylum Elusimicrobiota; class Elusimicrobia; order UBA1565; family UBA9628; genus UBA9628. The sequence goes on from JAQUMZ010000105.1 coordinate 4,480, forward strand.
CGAGGCCCGGTTCCCTAAATGACGAGCCCGGGGCCGCGGCGGCGGGTCGTTTTCGTCATCCCCACGCTGGGCGGGGGGGGGGCCGAGCAGATACTGATCCAATGGCTCGACTTCTACCGCCGCGCCCGGGGTTTGGCGTTCGCGGTCGATCCCGTCGTGGTTTTCTCCATGCGCAAGGAAGGGCCCTACGTGGAGGACCTGCCTGCGGGCATCGAGACCCACGAGCTGGGACCGGACCCCGGCGCGATGCTGCCCTTCGACGTCTTGACCGGGGCCTGGGAGCTGGGCGCGCTTTACCGGCGCCTCAAGCCCGACCTGGTGGTTTCCATCATCACGCACGCCAGCGTCATGGCCCTGCTGGCGGCGCGCCTGTTCGCGCCGCGCACGAAGGTCGTCGTCTGCGAGCAGACCATGCTCTCGACCAACATCCGCGATTTTTATCCGCGGGCGCATCCCCTGCTGAACGTGTTGATCCGCGGCCTCTATCCCTCGGCGCGCCGCATCGTGGCCGTGACCGAGGCCGTCAAGGCGGATTTGGCCGCGAACTTCGGCTTGGCGGCGGCCGCGGTGGACGTGGTCTGCAATCCCATCGACTCGGAATCGGTGCGCCGGCGGGCCGCGGAGCCCGTCGAGGAGCGCGGCCTGCCGCCGGCCCCGCGGATACTGGGGGTCGGGCGCTTCGTCAAGCAGAAGGGGTTCGTGCACCTGATCCGGGCCGCGGCCCGCGTGCGCGAGCAGCTGGACGCCTCCCTGCTGCTCGTCGGAGACGGTCCGCTGCGGGCGGATTTGGAAGGCGAGGCGCGCCGCCTGGGCCTGTCCGGCTCGGTGCGCTTCGCGGGCTTCCAGAAGAACCCGATCCGCTACATGCCCGGCGCCTGCGCCATGGCCGTGCCGTCGCTCTACGAGGCGCAAGGCATCGCGCTCATGGAGGCGCTGGCCGCCGGCCTGCCCGTGGTGGCCACGGATTGCAGCGGTCCCCGCGCCATCATCGAGGACGGCGTCAGCGGCCTGCTGGTCCCGCCGGGCGACGAGTCCGCCTTGGCCGCGGCCCTGCTCAGGCTGCTGCGCGACCCCGGCCTGCGCCGGGACCTGGCGCGCCGCGGCCTGCGGCGGGCGGAGGATTTTTCGGTGGCCGCCCACCTGGAGGCCTATGACCGGATATTCGCGGCGGCCATGGCGGGCTGAGCCATGAAGAAGGGCTGGGCTTTGGGCGGCCTCGTCCTGGCGGCGCTGGGCGTGCGCGCCTTGAGCTGGCTGCGCGTCTTCCACGACGGCCGCGTCTTCTTCTTCGGCAACGACTCGTGGTATCACATGCGGCGCATAGAGTACGCCGTCGGCCACGATCTGCGCCTGCCGGGCCTGGACCCCTATCTGAATTTTCCGGATGGGGGCGCCTCGCTCTGGGGCGGCCTTTTCGACAAGCTCGCGGCGGCGGCGGCGCTGCTCAGCGGGGCCGCTTACCGCGGGGCCCCCGGGCTGGAGGCGTTTTGCGCCTGGCTGCCGGCCGTCCTGGGCGCGCTCTGCGTCCTGGCCGTTTTCCTGCTGGGACGGAGCTTCTTCGGCGAAAGGGAGGGTTTCGTCGGCGCCGCGGTTTTGGCGGTCCTGCCCGGGCATGTCCAATATTCCGTGCTGGGCAACCTCGATCATCACGTCCTGGAATGCCTGCTGTTCGGGGCCGCGAGCGCCGCGCTGGTGCGCGGCCGCGACGTCCCGGGCCCGAGGTGCGCGCTCGCGGCGGGAGCGCTCTTGTGGCTTTTGTTCCTGACGCATCCCGCCCTGGCTTGCCTATACGCGGCGGTGCTTTGGGCGGCGGCGCTGGCGGGCGCGGCGCAGGGCTGGATGAACCCGGCGGCGCCGTGGGCGTTCCTGGCTCCGGCGGTCCTGTTGCTGCCCGGGTCCTTCCGGAGCCTCTCGGGCGCCGCCGGCGTGAGCCGCCTGGGCGGCGCCCCGGCGTGGCTGATGTACGAGGGGCCGTCCTTCCTGCAGCCGCTGCTGCTCGCCTTCTGCGGGCTGTCGCTGCTGCTGGCGTTGCGGCTGCGCCGCGCCCGGTCGAACGCGGGCCGCATCGCGGCGGCCGCGGCCGGCCTCGGCGTCCTGGGGGCGGCGTTGGCCTGGCCCCTGGCCTCCGGAGCGGGCGAGCTCTTCAAGCGCGATCCGTGGCTGAAGTTCATCGCGGAGACCAGGCCCTTGCTGGCGCCTTCCCCGGAGGCGCCCTGGGCCCTGGGCTTCGCCGCCCAGAACTTCGGCTATTGGTTTTTCCTCCAGCCGGTATGGTGGCTGTGGACCTGGAGGCGGCCGGTCCGGGGCCGTCCCGACTATTTCCTGCTCGTTTGGTCGGGGGCCCTTCTGGCCCTGGTCAATATCCAGCTGCGGTTCATGCCGGTTTTCGCCCTGGCTTTGGCCTTGGCCCTGGCCTCCGCGGCGGTCCGGCTGTGGGACCTGGCCGCCGGACGGGCCGCCTGGCGCCGGGCCGCCGTCGTCGCGGTGCTGGCGGCCGGGCTCTGGCCGTCCTGGGTCTGGCTCCAGGCCCTGGGGAAGGGCAGCCGGTTCAAGTATTTGACCCTATCCGACCAGGTCTACGAAATGCTGCTCGCGCTGAGGGACCGCAGCCCCGCGACGGCCGGCTACGAGAACGCCGAGGGCAAGCCCGAATACGGCGTCCTGGCGCCGTGGGATTTCGGCCACGCCATAGTTTATCTGGCGCATCGTCCCGTCGTCGCCGATCCGTTCGGGCACGGCGTCGGGCGCAGCTACCGCTACTACGCCGCCGTCACTCCCGAGGCGGCTTTGCGGGAGCTCGGCGGCGTTCGCTACGTCATGGCGCAGGATCTCACCTATCCCCTCACGCAGCGGATTCTGGCCGATTATCTGGGCGTCGGCGCCGGGCATCCCTTGCGCCGCGGGGATTGGCTGGAGCTGTTCCACATGAAGCTGCTCGCGCAGGACCCGGCGCGGACCGAGCTTTTCGGGGGGCACCGGCTGGTCTACCGCTCGCCCGACGGCAGGGAAAGCCTCTATGAGGTCGCCGCGCCGCCGTTTCCCAGCCGCGGAAGCGATTTTGTACACTGAAGCCGTGAGACCCAGCCTGCTGCTGGCCGCGGCCGCCGGTTTCTGCGGCTGCGTGGCCATCCCGGGAGCGATGGACGAGGACCGTCTGGCCCCGCGTTCGGCCATCACCGGGGAGGTTTTCCCGGCTCTCGACGCGGGCTCCAACGAGCAGCAGAGCCTGCATTTCCTCGTGCGCGCCTACGGCACCGGCAAGGCGCAGCAAATAGCCGACGTCGCGGAGGCGTGCTACCAGCGCATCATGATGGACACGGGGCTTTCCTCCTTCAAGCCCCTGGGCGGCCTTTACCGCGTCGTAGTCTACGCCGACGCGAACGAATATCTGAAGAAGACCGGCCAGCCCGGCTGGTCGAGCGGGCTGTCCATAGGCAACGCGATCTACACCTATGAAGGCGGCCACATCGAGGGCGTGCCGTGCCACGAGATGACCCATCTAATTTTTTACGAGTTCATGGGCCGCTCCGTGCCGGAACAGCGCTGGGTCAACGAGGGCCTGGCCGTTTTCGAGGAGAGCAAGGCCGGCCGT
>JAQUMZ010000106.1 GCA_028717865.1 Elusimicrobiota bacterium
CCCGAGCACGTCCTTCAAGGTCGAGCGCCTGGACCGCCAGGAGTCGGCTTTCTCCCTGGGCATGGGCCGGATTCGCGCCGCTTTCGCGGGCCTGTTGTCGAGCCGCGTCAAGATCAACACCCCGACCGCGGTCTGCTCGGTGCGCGGCACGGTCTTCGAGCTGGGCGCCGACGAGAAAAGCTCCGACGTCAGCATGGCCGAGGGGGTGCTGGAGGTCAAGGACTCCAAGGGCCAGGAGGCCGTGATCTCCTCCGAGGAAACCCTGCGCATCGGCGCGGAGGGCATGGAAAAGCCCCAACTGATCGGCCTGGGCGATCAGCGGGCGCTGGACGCGGTGCGGCCCATGATCGTGGCGCGCGAGACGGCCAACGACCAGACCCGGGCCATGATGGAGGACATGCGCAACCGCGAGCTCAAGGCCGGCGAGGCCCAGTTGGGCAAGGACGTGGTCGACGCCTTCGGCCGGCGCGTGCGCCTCGAGGAGTACTTCCTGAGGCCCACGCCTTACGAGTTCAAGCTGCTCTTCCTGTCCCTGCGCGAGAACCGCTTCGATTGGGGGCATTTCATAGAGCGCTTCAAGTACCCCATCCCGGACGACCTGACCCAGCTGTCCCAGATCGTGGCCAATACCTATCTTTCGCCCAGCCAGCCCGGCAACTGGCTCAAGTACCTTGAGTTCTACGTGACCAACACCATCGACTCGGTCAAGGAGACGGTTACCTTGGGCGATCCCGTGCCCGTGAACTTCAAGGGCTACAACAATAACGTCGATCTCATACGCTACTACCCAGCCTCCATGGACTATGTGCAGACTCTATCGGGGCCGGGCGTGCCGGGGGGCACGCGCAAGCAGTTCCAGCTGACCCAGGAATACGCGTCCAACGTCTTCACCTGGAGGCAGCAGGTCGTTCGAGACGACGGCAGCTTCGATACCCTCATTCACCTCTCTCTCGACCCCACCTGCGTAGACGACGTCGACGCCGGATATACCGGAATCTATTTCGACGACAAGTACGGCGATCCGACCATCGATCCGACCACCAGTGTCTCCTATCCCAGCGGGCGCTCGCGGGCCGACTTCCTGACCTCTACGCTCTATCGCGACGGGAGCACGGTCTCCAGCGAGAAGATTCTGGTATCAAATGACGGCAAGATACTGGATTTCGCCAACGTCGACGCCGACACCTTCGGCAAGCCGGGCAACTACAACCTGGAGGTCGTGGCCAAGTCCAGCCTCTTCCAGGGCCGCGACATCGACGTGATGATCGCTCCCGAGATCCTGACCCAAAAGAAAGCCGGCACCACCACCCCCGACCTCATAAAACCTTAACAACGGTGCCAGGCACTGCGTAATTGCATAACTTGGGAATGCACGAATGCAGTGTCTGGCACCATTGTGCGCAGGGTTATGCAATTCGTGCAATGCCTGGCACCGTGAGTTCCTCGCGGTCGTGGTATAGGTGGCGGGGGCGCAGGACGGTGCAGCGCGGCGCCAGTTCCGCCTCGACCCGGCGCAGGAGGGGGAAGGGGTCGGTCCGGCCGAATTTGAGGTTGACCACGAACTTGCGGCACCAGCCGTTTTCGACCCAGCGCAGCAAGAGCTCCAGGCTCCGCTCGGGCGGGGCGATTATGTCGCAGAATAGCCAATCCGCGCGCCCGGCGGGCTGGAACTTGAAGGCGTCCTCCTGCGCGTGCCGGATCAAGGGGTTGTCCTTGGCCGCGCCCTTGAGCGGGCCGTTGTCTACAGCAAGGACCTCGGCTCCGCGCTTGGCCGCGGAATAGCTCCAGCCGCCGGGCGCGGCCCCGAGGTCCACCACTGTTTCTCCAGCCTGGGGCGACTCGCGCAGGACCGCGTAGGCTTCCTCGACCTTGAGGTATGACCGCGAAGGGGCCTGGGGGTCGTCCGACATGCGGCGCTGGCCGCCGCCCCAGGCGTCCCGGCAGGCGAAAGCCCGGCCGAAGTCCGCCAGGTATACGAAAAGCCCTTGGGCCGGTCCCAGGCCGGGGCGCCCAGGCTCGGCCAGGCGCATGACCCGCGCCATCCGGCCGGTCTTTTCCCGGAAGGCGGCCTCCACGCTCTGGCGGCGCGCGCTCAAGCCTTGGCTGGCCGCGCTTTCGAAGCAAAGGGGCCAGACCGCGTCGTAGCGCAGGTCTTTGCTCGTCTCGAAAAAGTAGTCGGCCAGCGCGCCGGCCAGGGCGTTGACCGCGCTGCCTCGAAGCTCCACGGGGTCCATGAATGAGAGGTGCGCGAAGCAAAGGTCCACGTGGCGCGCGGAGGAAAGCACCCAGCCGGGTCCCTTTTCCAGGCAGGCGCCCGCCTCCTTGGCCAAAAAGCCCTCGAACCCGGCTTGGCCGAAGTGGAAGGTCCGCATATGCATAGTATAGGACAAGAGGCCCAACATTTAGGGCGTCTTTTGACTTCTCCAGATTGCCCTTCCGGCCCGCGCCGGGCGGGGCGCGTTCGGGCTACACTACATCATGCCCCGAATCCCGCGTTTTATCTTCTATCCCGTAGTTTTCGTGCTTTCCGCCGTCCCGGTTTTGGGCGGGCCGATTCGCCTGTCGGTTCGGCCCGTTTCCCTGAACGTGCCCAATCCCGTCTCGGCCGGCCTCAAGGTCGTCCGGCCCGGCATCGGCCCGGCAGTCGGCGCTCCCGCGGCGGCGCTTCCGGCGTTGGCGCCCAAGGCCGATGTCGCGCCGTCGGCGCCGGAGGCCGCGCCGGCCCTGGTCCAAGCCGAGGCCGCCCTCCCCGCGCGCGAAAATGCCGCCGGAACGCTTGACGCAGCCTTCGACGGCTCCGGCCCGCCGGCCACGCGCCGCGACGAGTCGGTCGCGGACGACTATTTTGGGGTCAAGGTCAAGGACCCCTATCGCTGGCTCGAGGACGACAACTCCGAGGAAACGAAGGCCTGGGCCGAGGCCCAGAACCGCTACACCGAGGATTCGTTGTCCGAAATCCCAGAGCGCAAAGAGATCGTCGAGCGGCTCAAACAGCTGTGGAACTACGAGCACTTCACGGTCCCCGAGAAGGTCGGCAAGCATTGGATTTATTTTCACAACAGCGGATTGCAGAATCAGGATGTGCTCTACAAAGCCCGGCGGCTCTACGGGGAAAGGCAAGTTCTGCTCGATCCCAATACCCTCGCCTCCGACGGCACGGCGGCGCTTTCAGGTCTGTCCTTCTCCGAGGATGGGCGGCTGATGGCTTACGGCATATCGCGGGCCGGGTCGGATTGGAAGGTCTGGCGGGTGCGCGACGTCGAGACGGGCCGGGATTTGCCGGACGAAATTCACTGGGCGAAATTCACGGGCGTTTCCTGGGCCAAGGACGGCAAGGGTTTCTATTACACGCGTTTCCCCGAGCCGAAGCCGGGCGACGAAGGCAAGGGCGCCAATGAGAACGCAAAAGTCTATTTCCACAAGCTGGGGGACAAGCAGGAGAGAGACGTGCTCGTTTACGAGCGCCCGGATCATCCGGACTGGACCTTCGGCGTGGTCCGAACCGAGGATGAGCGCCACCTCCTCCTTTATCAGGACGAGGGTACGGAGCCGAAGAACCGCATCTTCATCAAGGACCTGCGCAAGCCTGGATCGCGATTCAAGCCGCTCTTTGACGCCTTCGACGCGCAGTACAGCATAATAGACAGCGATGGCGACCGGTTCTACGTTCATACGACGAAAGACGCCCCGCGCGGCAAGCTCGTGGCCGTGGATATCCGCCGGCCGGAGCCTGAGCATTGGACGACCGTGATTCCGCAATCGGATAAAGAGGTCTTGAGGGGAGTGACGCGGGTCGGCAAGCGTTTCGTAGCGGTTTGGGAAAAGGACGCGCACGGAGTCATGCGGGTCTACGGGCCGCGCGGCGCTTTGCGCTACGAGGTGGCCTTGCCGGCGCTGGGCTCGGTGAGCGGCTTGTCGCCGTCGTCGCGCCGGGACACCCGGGGCGGATACTTGAGCTTCTCCTCGTTCAATCACCCGCGCACCAACTTCCATCTGAACCTGGACACCGGCAAGCTGCGCGCCTATCGGCGTCCGAAGGTGCCGATGGATCCGTCGCGCTACGAGGTCAAGCAGGTCTTCTACCCCTCCAAGGACGGGACCAGCATACCGATGTTCATAGTCCACAAGAAGGGGCTGAAGCTGGACGGCGCCAATCCAACCTACCTCTACGGCTACGGCGGCTTCAACATATCCCTGAATCCCTATTTCAGCGGGGCGAACGTAGCCTGGCTGGAGCGGGGCGGGATATACGCGGTGGCCAACCTGCGCGGCGGGGGGGAGTACGGTCAGGAGTGGCACGACGCCGGCCGCCTGGACAAGAAGCAGAACGTCTTCGACGACTTCATAGCGGCCGCGGAGTACCTGATCCGCGAGAAGTACACTTCGACGCCGAAACTTGCCATAGGCGGCGGCTCCAACGGCGGGCTGCTGGTGGGCGCGGTCATGACCCAGCGGCCGGACCTCTTCGCCGCGGCCGCGCCGGAGGTGGGCGTCTTGGACATGCTGCGCTTCCACCTTTTCACCATCGGGGCGGCCTGGAAGAGCGACTACGGCAGCAGCGAGACCAAGGAGGGGTTCGAGACTCTGATCAAGTATTCTCCCCTGCACAACGTGCGGCCGGGAACGAAGTATCCCGAGACCATGGTGATGACGGGCGACCACGACGACCGGGTGGTGCCCGCGCACAGCTTCAAGTTCGCGGCGGCCCTGCAGGCGGCCCAGGCGGGGCTGGGCCGGATACTTCTGCGCGTGGAGCGCGACGCCGGCCACGGCGCGGGCAAGCCGCTGGAGAAACAGGCGCAAGAGATCGCGGATCTATGGGCGTTCCTGCTCCGAGCCTTGGGGGTTTCCCGGGGAACGCCCCGAGCGTAAGGCCTTCCGGCGGCCCTCCGGAGTGGTAGAATGGAATTGGAGGGTAAAGCTATGCAGATACCTTTCAACAAGCGCAGCAACCTCCTGCGGCGGTCCGATGAGGCCGAGCCCGAGCAGGCGCGGCGGCGTCCTCACGACGAGTTGGGCGGCGTTTATGGAGGATTTAGCGCCCAGATGGCCCGAAACCGCAGGCACTCCAAGAGCGCGCGCAAGGCGGACATGCGGCCGCATGGAGGCCGGCACGTCAAGGGTGTAGCTTAAAACCTGGTTTCAGGCGGCAGGACGGCGTTCTTCGGGATGACCACGATGCCGTCGCGAATGAAGTAGTTGGGCGCGTCGAATTCGGGCGGCTTGCCCTCGGGCGTGATCACCGAGCCTTCGCCGATGCGGGCGTTTTTGTCTATGATGGCGCGGTGTATGCGGCAGCCGCGTCCGATGCCCAGGCGCGGGACGCGGTTGCGCTCGGCGACGTCCCCGCGCTCGTAGAAATCCGCGCCCATGATCACGGTCTCGGCGATGTCGCAGCCGGCCGAGATGATGCTGCGCAGCCCCACCACGCTGCGCTCGATGCGCGAGTCGTCTATGATGCAGCCGTCGGATAAAACCGCCTGCTTGATCATGCCGCCGTTGACCTTGGAGGCGGGCAGGGCCCGGGCGTGGGTGTAGATGGGGGCCTGCGGCTCGAAGAAATCGAAGCGCGGCAGGTAGTCGGTCAGGGCGATGTTGGCGTCGAAGAAGCTGCGGATGGTCCCGATGTCCTCCCAATAGCCCCGGCAGGGGTAGGCCAGCACCCGCAGTTTTCCGATCGCGCGCGGCATGATGTGGTGGCCGAAGTCGGTCAGGTCGTTATCCAGGGCCTCGGCCAGCTTCTCGCGGTTGAAGATGTAGATGCCCATGTTGGCCAGGTAGGCGGGCTCCTGGCCTTCGAGGTCCAGCCGGCGGCGCGCGGCCTCGTCGAGCGCCAGCCCCGCCAGGGCGGCCTCGTCCCCGGGTTTCTCCACGAAACGCGTGATCCGGCCCTCGGCGTCGGCGGCGAGTATCCCCATGCGGCAGCACTCGCTTCTAGCCACCGGCATGGCGGCCACGGTGATGTCGGCCTTGGACGCCGCGTGCCGGGCCAGCATTTCGGCGAAGTCGATGCGGTAGAGCTGATCGCCGGAGAGGATCAGCACGTAGGGATACTCCTCCAGCGCCAGGTAGCGCAGGTTCTGGCGCACCGCGTCGGCCGTGCCCTGGTACCACTCCGAGCCGGCGGGGGTCTGCTGGGCGGCCAGGATCTCGACGAAGCCGTTGGAGAAGACGTCGAAGTGGTAGGTCAGCTTGACGTGCTTGTGCAGGGAGGCCGAGTTGAACTGGGTCAGCAGGAAGATGTGCTCGATGCCGGAGTTGATGCAGTTGCTGATCGGGATGTCGACCAGCCGGTACTTGCCGCCGAAGGGCACGGCGGGTTTGGCGCGCATGCGGGTCAAGGGGAAAAGCCGCTTGCCCGCCCCGCCGCCCATGATCACGGCCAGCGTCTTGCGTTCCAGGCCCCGGTGATCGTCGTCCATGCGCGCCTCCTGAGGGCGCCCATTATACCGAAAATGCGGCCGGGGGGCGCGAGAGTCAAGATGAGCGCAACAACGGAACGGCGCCGGCCGGAGTGCCGGCGCCGGGGTCCGCGCCCTCCCTGGCGGTCGGGCGCGGACCGCAGGTGCGGCGGAGGCCATCATGTCGTTGCCGTAAACCAGCGCGGGAGCGCAGCGACCACGCAACAAGACAAGCGCTTGAGCGCAGCGAGAGCGCAACCGGCTCGCCCATAGGAGGGGCGAGCCGGAGCCGTCGGGGTGGTTATTGCTTCGGCCGCCGGCGGGAGGCGGGGCCGGCGATGCGGTCGTAGACGAAGTCGGGCAGGTGCCGGACCACGTGCCGCAGCGCCGTCGAGAAGGGCCAGGGGAAATGTACCAGGCTGCGGCGGGCCTCTATGCCCCGGATCATGGCCGCGGCGGCCGGCCCCGGCTCCATCAAGAAGGGCATGTCCTCCGGCCGCCAGCGCGAGGTCATCTCGGTGCGCACGAACCCGGGGCAGATGGTGACCACGTCGACGCCCGTGCCGCGCAGGTCCACGCGCAGCGACTCGAGCAGGGTTATGGCCGCGGCCTTGCTGGCGCTGTAGGGGCCGGAGCGCGGGATGCCCCGCCAGCCCGCCACGCTGGCTACGCCCGCGATCACCCCGGAGCGCGCCCGGAGCATGTCGGGCAGGACGGCCTCGATCCAGTTGGCCAGGCCGAAGACGTTGACGTCGAAGACCCGGCGGAAGTCCTGGGCCGAGAAGCGCTCGCGCGCGTCGGCGGATATGGACATCCCCGCGTTGAGCACGGCCCAGTCCAGGCCGCCGAAGCGCTCGCGCAGGGCCGCGTAGTGGGCGCCGACCACGGCGGCGTCCTCCACCGCGCCGGGCAGGACCAGGACCTCGGCTCCGCGGGCCTGGACCTCGGCCGCGGTCCGGCGCAGCAGGGACTCGCGGCGGCCGGTCAGCGCCAGGCGGGTGCCGGCGCCGGCGAGCCGCAGGGCGAGCTCGCGGCCCAGGCCGGAGGTGGCGCCGGTGATCAGTATCCGTTTCATGCCGACCGCCGGCGCAGATAGTAGGCCGGGATGCCCAGCAGGACTATGAGCAGCCCCGGCCAGGTGTAGGCCGGCTTGTAGACCAGCAGGTCCGCCCCGATGGCGGCCGAGACCGCGATGTAGAGCGCGGGCAGTACGGGATAGCCCCAGGCCCGGTGCGGCCGCGCGGCCTGGGGCCGGCGGCGGCGCAGCACGAAGACGCCGGCGATGGTCAGGCAGTAGAAGATCAGCGTCGCGAAGATCACGTAGTCGAGCAAGTCGCCGTAGGCGCCCGTCAGGCACAGGCCGCAGGCCCAGGCGGCCTGCACCACGAGCGCGACACCCGGGACCGAGTCGCGGTTGAGCGACGCGGCGCGGCGGAAGAACAGTCCGTCCTGGGCCATGGCGTAGTAGACGCGCGCCCCCGAGAGGATGAGCCCGTTGTTGCAGCCGAAGGTCGAGACCATGATGAGCGCGGCCATGGCCGCGGCTCCCGGCGCGCCGAATAGGCCGGCCAGGGCGGCCGCGGCCACGCGGTCGCCGGGGGCGTCGCGCAGCGCCTCCATGGGCAGCGCGCAGAGATAG
>JAQUMZ010000107.1 GCA_028717865.1 Elusimicrobiota bacterium
GTTCGAGAAACTTTACAGCAAGACGACCCGGCAGGTGCACGAGCGGGCCGCGCGCTACACCGCGGCGCTCGACGCGGGCGCGCCGGACGCGCAGAGGCTGGGCAAGGAATTCCAGCAGCTCTACCGCCCCTACCAGCGCCTGTCCATGCCGGCCAAGGAGCTTTTCGCGGATTGCGTGGGCGCCGCGCTGGGCCGCACGTCCCGGATACTGTCCTTTCGCGACCTGGCCGTGATGTACTGGGACCCGTTCCTCTACCGCAGCCGCGAGGCCGTCTTCGACGAGTACCTAAGCCTCAACCCCTCCCGCGCCTACCTCTGGGAGTTCCACCTGCGCGCGGCCATAAACGACGACGAGGCCCTGCGGCCGCTGATCGCCCGGCTCTTGAACATACTCTGCGTCGACATAGTCCTGCGCTGGCAGAAATACGTCTCCGATCCCGACGTGGCCGCGCGCCCCACGGCCTACACCGACAACGTGCGGCTCATCGAGGAGTTCAAGCGTTCGCTGCCGGCCCCGCGGCGCGGGTCAACTCGGCCAAAAACGTCCCCGTAATCGTCGTGGGCCGGTCCTTGCCACCTTTGTGAATTGCCGAGTATTTTGCCCCCCGACGGCACGAACGTCCCCCGCGGGGGGCCGTTCGGATTCGCGATGATGCGCATCGCGAATGGCGGAACGGCAAGCGCCCCGCATTCCGTAATCCGAGCGCGGCGCGCCGTCCAGCGCCGCGCCACCGGCGCCCCATACGAGGGGGCGCCGGTTCCGTCGGGGTGGCCGCCTGCGAGTTGAAGCGCGGCGTTAAAAGCCGGGGCCGGATTTTGGTATTCTTTTCCCATGCGCTGGCTGTTGGCGTTTTTCTTGTCCGCCGCCGCGCTCGCGCCCGGTCGCGCGCAGGAGTACGGGGCCAAGGGCATCTATCCGGTCTACGAGACGGGCGGACAATGGGTCGTCTTCGACAAGAAGCCCGGCAAGCGCGGGAAAGCCGGACCGCTGGCCCCGGGCGCGCGCTTGCTCGTGGTGGGCTCCTCGGGCGCCGAGCTCTTCGCCGTGGCCCGCGCCTCGGCGACCTACGGTGGTGCCTGCCGCGGCAACAAACCCGTGAAGCTGCGCGCCGCCCTGCTGCGAGGCCCGCGCTCCGCGGTGGGCAAGCCGATCATCGGCATAAAGGTCCCGCCGGGCTTCAGCCTCCAGGGCTCGCGGGCCAAATACCTGGCGCTCGGCAACGAAATCGACGAGGCCGCTTACGGCCGCCTGGGCGAGGCGGCGCGCGCCGCCGTCGTCTCCGAGATAAAATCCGGAGAGTTCCTCTTTTCCCTCGACGACGACCCGGGGCCGATTTTCCGGGAGGACCCCCGGCCCGAACGGATCCAGCTCAAGTTCGATTTCGGCGCGCGCGTGGCCGTGGCCGGGCTCAAGGCGCCTTTCGTGCTCGTAGACGGGGCGCAGGTTTTCGCGACCTTCCGTCGCTGCCTGCGCCTGGCCGACGGCGGGCGGCTCGTCGGCGGCTGCGCGCAAATGCCGCACGCCCTGATGGCCGAGACCGCCTTGCTGCGCTTCGTGGTCTACGACCCCGGCGGCCGAGGCAATCCCATCCTGCTGGCCTATACCCCCGAACCCCCGCTTTGGGGCGACGAGCGCTGGGGCTTCAGCCTGCGCGCCGCCGGCCCCAAGCTGTTCCTTTCGGACGCGCTGGATCCGCGCTGCCGCGAAAGCTTCTAAGGACCGCCGCGAAGCACCCGCGGTTTTTCAACTCTTAGTCGCGCAGGTGGAGGTAGGCGAAGGCGCCGGCGCAGACGCCCAGCAGCAGCCAGGGGACGAACGCCAGCCCACGCGAACTGGCGGCGAGGAGCTCCTGCAGCAGCATGCCGGCGACGACCAGGGCCCCGGCTACGAGCGCCCGGTCCCAGAGCCCGACCCAGTCGAAGCCGGGCCCGTGGATGACCTTGCGTATCTTGCGGCCCTCGCCCCTGGACAGCCGCGAGATCTTGGCGCCCGCCCAGGTGCCCCACTCCTCGTGGCGCGACCACACCAAGGACGCCGAGCCCGACGCCGTGCCGCCGTCGGGCAGGCGCAGCTCGAAGATCACGTGCCGCAGGCGCGAGATGTCGGTCCGGGTCTCGAAGCCGAAGCCCGAGGTGGTCACGTCATGGGCCACGGACTTGTCGTCGATGAGGTTGCGCGAGGCGTCCCAAATCTTGAGGGGCAGGTCGATGAGGCAGCGCGCCTGTCCGCGCCGTTGCCGGGTCGTCACTCGAATTCGTCCGCCTCGGGCGCGGGCTTGGGGGGCGGGGTCAGCTCGAGCCGCCGGCGGAAGTCCAGATACCGGCCGCGCCAGCGGTCGAAGTCGCCGCGCCGGGCCCGGTAATAAATGGCATAATACCCGCCGTAAGCGGGAAAAACGGACACCTCGGTCAGGAAGACCTGCTGGACGCTGCCCGTCAGGTAGGGTTCGGGATAGACGTACTTCGTGTAGCGCAAGGCTCGTCCCGTCCAAGTGGATATGGACACGTCCGCGAAAGCGTGCTCGTCCTCCGGGCTGCCCAGGGTCTTGAGTTCGCGCAGGAAGCCGTCGAGAGGCTGGAAGTCCGGGCGGTCCGCGCTCCTGAAGAGCACGACGATGCGCGCCCGGTCCTTGGGGGCCCGCCACTCCAGGCCGTCCTGGACCCGCCGCGGCGGGCCCCAATCCAGGACGTCGAGCCAGCGGAAGCGCGGCTCGACCTCGTATGGCTTGGGTTTCTTGCGCCAGCCGCCGATCAGGATCGGCTCGATGGGGGGACCGCCCAGGGCCGAGAGCCGCGCCTCGACGCCGGCCACCCAGAGCGTGCCCGCCAGATGGCGGCGCGCCAGGTCCAGGACCTGCGCTTCGGTGAAGGGGCCGCGATCCACGAACTTGAAATAGGCGTCCACCTCGGTGGTGAGCGCCCGCCAAGGCGGCAGCAGACGCGCGGCGCTTTTGAGCGCGTTGAGGGCGAAAACATCCCAGCCTTGGAAGCGGCGCTGGACCGTGACCTCGCCCAGGAATGCGGCCTCGCCCGGCGCGACCTTCAGCTCGGTCTGCCGGATGGCGTCGCCCCTCAGGCGGAAGGCGTAGCGCAGCCCGTGGGCCAGGTAGGAGCCGCCGAGCAGGACGTAGCGTCCGGCGGGGACGTTGAAGAAATAGACCAGGCCGTCCTGGGCGTAGGCCGACAAAAGCGGGCGGTCCTCGTCGATGCCGCCGGCGGCGTCGAGCGGAGCCAGGCGCAGGGACAAGGCGTCATGGTCGGGGAAAGGCCGGACGATCTTCTCGAACCGCATCTGCCCGACGACGACGGCCAGGTCGGGCGAGGTCCGATGCTGTGGCCGCGGGACCGAAACGCAGCCCCCCAGCAGCAAAGCCGGCGCCAGACGAAGCAGGCCGCGGATCATCGAGCCAACATTATATTAAAGCGGCAGCAAGCTTTCCTGGACTTTTGCATATCCCCACGCCCCCGGCCCGCGGAATGATCCGAATGCGCGAAAGCGGGGCGCCGAATTCTTTGTTATAATGCCGGCCATGAGCGGCCAGGATGGCTACGACTTCGAGAAACTGACCCGCGAAATGGTGGCGGCCAAGGCCGCCAAGTCCCCCGCGACCGCGGCCGAGATCGCGGTGCGGACCATCATCTCGGGGGTGCCCAGCACGCGCGAACGCCAGGACCCGCGCCTGACCGTCGTCGGCGTCTGCCGCGGCGCCATGTCCGGCATGCTGCTGCTCGAAGGCGACCTCGTGGCCACGGCGGTGGAGTTGCTGCGGGCCATGGGCCAGCTTTCCCTCACCGCGCACCTCGACCCCGCCGATTTGATGACCTGGGCCATGGAGGGCGTGGCCTCGGTGGTGGGGATGGGCGCCCCCATCCTTAAATCCCAGGTCCGGGACGCCATCGAGTCCAACTTCATGGGCGCCGGCGAGGTCTTCGACGGGCTTTGCGAAAAGGGCGGCGCCGGCCGGGGCGCCTAGGCGCAGATGCGCGTCGCCCTCTGCCAAATCAACACCACGGTCGCGGATATTCCCGGGAACCTCGCCCGCATCCGCGGCTTCGCCGCGCGCGCCCGCCGCGCCGGAGCGCGCTTGGCGGTTTTTCCCGAGCAGGCCTTGAGCGGCTATCCCGCCCTCGACCTTTGGGAGCGCGCCGATTTCCTGGCCGCCCAGGCGCGCGCCCTGCGGCGGCTGACGGCCGAAAGCGGGGAGATGGGCCTCATCGTAGGCTGCGCCCTGCCCCATCCCGGAAGCGTGGGCAAGCCGGTCTCCAACGGGGCGGTCCTGCTGCACCGCGGCCGTCTGGTCGCGCGCCGCCTCAAGCGCCTGCTGCCCAATTACGACGTATTCGACGAGCGGCGCTACTTCGAGCCCGGCGCCTCCAATCTTCCCTTGCGCTTCGCGGGCTCGCGCATCGGCCTGTCCATCTGCGAGGACGCCCTGGGCGGGGGCCGGCCCCGGCGCCTCTATCGCGAGGACCCCGTGCGGCGCCAGATCGCTGCGGGCGTCGACATGCTGATCAACATCTCCGCCTCGCCGTTCCACCGCGGCAAGACCGCCCTGCGCGAGAGCCTGCTGCGCCCCTACGCCGAGCGGGCCCGCGCGCCCCTGCTCTACTGCAACCAGGCGGGGGGCAACGACGAGCTGATCTTCGACGGCAACAGCCTGGTCGTCGACCGGCGCGGCCGCGTGGTCGCCCGCGGCCGGGCCTTCGCCGAGGACTTGGTTGTCGTCGACACCGACGACTTGCCCCGGACGCCGGCCGCTTACGCCTTGGGCGACGCCGCCGAGCTCGAGAGCGCCTTGACCCTGGGCATCCGCGATTACATGCGAAAGTGCGGATTCGGCAAGGCCTTCGTGGGGCTCTCCGGGGGCATCGATTCGGCGGTCGTCTGCGCCCTGGCCGTCGGGGCCCTGGGCCCGGAGGCGGTGACCGGCGTGGCCATGCCCTCCCCCTATTCCTCGCCCGGAAGCCTCGCCGACGCGCGCGCGCTGGCGCGCAACCTGGGCGTGCGCTTCCTGACGCTGCCCATCGCGGACCTCTACCGCCGATATCTGCGCGCCCTGGGCCTGGGCGGGAACGGTCCCGGCCTGGCCGAGCAGAACATCCAGGCGCGCATCCGGGGCAACCTGCTCATGGCCCTGGCGAACAAGGCCAACGGCATCGTACTCTCGACCGGGAACAAGTCCGAGCTCTCGGTCGGCTATTGCACGCTCTACGGCGACATGTGCGGCGGCCTGTCCGTCATCGCGGACGTCCCCAAGACCTCGGTCTACGAGCTGGCCCGCTGGATGAACCGCGCCCGCGCGCGCATCCCGGAAAGTTCCATCCGCAAGCCGCCCTCGGCGGAGCTCAAGCCCGGACAGAAGGACCAGGACGACCTGCCCGCCTACGAAACGCTCGACGCCGTGCTGCAGGGCTACGTCGAGGAGCATCTCAGCGCCGAGGACCTCTTGCGCCGGGGCTTTTCCGCCCGCCTCGTGCGCGACGTGATCGCGCGCATAGATCGCGCCGAGTACAAGCGCCGGCAGGCCGCCCCCTGCCTGCGCATTTCTCCCAAGGCCTTCGGCGCGGGCCGGCGCATGCCCATCGCCCGCGGCGGCTTCTCGGCCTGACCTTCCCGGCCGGGGGATTATCCCTTTGACAAAACCCAGGTAAATTCATCCAGCCGCCCATAGCTCATTCCGTCCCTGACAACAAGTTATTAATTCCCCCAATGCCCCTTGACACACAAGGGGGATGTAGTGTATTCTATTGGGGATGAACAATGAAATAGGCGACAGCGGGGTGCCCCCCGAGTACAAGGTCTTCAAAGCCTTCAATGACTGGTTTGATCAAGGCAAAAAACTCGTGGACCTTTTTCGCCAACACGACTTGACCTTGCCGCCCACGCTTAGACTTCTTACTGGCGACAAGAAGCATGAGGCGAATCATAAGAGCCTCGTAGTCCTTCCCCCCGAGAAGCCGGAATCTCCTGGCGGTGTCCAATCGGATTGGAGATGGATTAAGGCCGCCGACGCTTCGGCACAGACCCTGGTCTTGGCTATCCTTAATGAGGGGAAGCCAGTCCCTCCTGTTGAAATAGCAAAACGCATTGCGGACCTGAACCCCGATGTGAGCACTGGCGGCGTATATAACGTTGGCCCGCGGCTGGACGGAAAGAAAATTCATCGGACCAAACAGGGGTGGGTGCTGATTGCGGATAAACCAGCCCCGACGTTATATAAGGGATACATTTGGGGTCCTCCCGAAGTCCTTGCCCCGCAAGACTTGGCCACGTTCAGGAGGATGGCCATAGTGCATCTGCTGGGAGGATGCCCCGACGGCCTAAAGATCGTGGAAATTTACAAGATGCTAAAGAGTGTGGATTGGTTGGGAAAGCCCATGTCAAAGGACCTTATAAAGGATGACATGGATGTCCTTGAAAAGAAGGATATTGTCAGGCAAATGGGCGTATCGAAGAAATGGAACCTAGTTCAGGAGGACCAGATATCGCAATGAGGTAAATAACGACCCCCGCCGGGTTGCACCCCGGACGGGGGTTGATCAGGAGGAAGTATGCTGAGAGGCTACTTTGACTCGACATAGTTTGTCGAGCAACCGGGGGCGGCGTGAGCCGCCTCCGGCCTCCTGTCGTTATTGTACCATGGAGTTATAAAAAAATCAAGTCTTGGGTCCATTTGGGTCTTGACACCGTCGTAACATTATGTTATAGTATGAGCATGAACATGAAGATGCCGGGAATACCAGACAGCGCAGCGAGCGAAGATAAGGCGAGAGCATTTCTTGAGTCCATTCTTTGGCCGCAAGGTCCGGTCTGCCCGCATTGCGGTTCCGTCGAAGTTTACCGCATGACTCCGAAGGCTGGCTCTACCAAGCCCGGACGTGCTGGGCTTTTTCGTTGCCGAGCTTGTGAGCGACAATTTACCGTCACGGTCGGGACGATCTTTGAAGGTTCCCACATCCCGCTTAACAAGTGGCTTATGGCCGTTCACTTCATGACGGCCAGCAAGAAGGGGATGAGTGCCCATCAGTTACACCGGATGCTTGGCATTACCTATAAAGCTGCTTGGTTTATGGCTCATCGTTTGCGCCACGCAATGAAAGAGGGACCGTTGGCAGACAAGTTGCGGGGCAAGGTCGAAGTGGATGAAACCTATATCGGCGGGAAACAAGAGAACCGATCAAATGATATGCGCCGCCGTGGTGTCATGCCGCGCAAGACTCAGGTTGTGGCCCTGGTTACGCGCTCTGGCAAGGCTCGGGCATTCCCCGTTAAGAATACGGGCAAGGCGCAACTCCATCGGAGCATTGAAGAAAATGTCCGCAAGGATTCTTCCGTCTACACGGACCGCTGGCAAGCCTATACGGGTATCGGAAAGGCTTTTGCTGGCGGGCATCACACCGTCAACCATAGCATGAGCCAGTACGTCAGGCCTGGCAATATCCACACGAATACGGTTGAGTCGTATTTCTCTCTGCTAAAGCGCGGCATAACCGGAACCTTCCACCACATCAGCAATCAGCATCTTGACGGATATTGCAATGAGTTCTCTTTCCGCTGGAATATGAAGAAGTCCACCGACCAGGAGCGGGCGCTTGCCCTTCTTGCCGCCACGCAAGGCAAAAGGTTAGTCTACAAGCAGATGATGGCTTAGGGGGACGGGTGGCGACACCAAAGAAAAAAGTTCATAAGAAGAAAAAGAAGGACTCGCCGATTTCGCTCTACCCATTATCTTACGAGGAAGCGGTTAAGGCCCTATTGGGAACTCCTCCGCCTAAAAAGAAGGCACCGTGAGAAAACCGAAAGATAAGCGTCCGCCCCAAGTAACGGTAGGCGGCGATATCGGGCGTCGAGTATGGGATACCGACATTCTCCCGCTGTTAAAGAACAAGGGCCTTTCAACTTGGAAGTTGTCGTCCATGCTGGGAGTTTCGGCGATGACTATTTCTCGATGGCGTAAAACTTACCTCTAATTAAAGTGGGTTTTTTCT
>JAQUMZ010000108.1 GCA_028717865.1 Elusimicrobiota bacterium
CAGCGGGCCCGCGCGGAACCGCGCGACGAGAAGTCCCGGGCCATGGCCAGGAATCTCGGGATGGACGAGAAGGCGTCGAGGACCGAGGAGGGCTCGAAGCCGACGTGGGACATGCACTGGGCGCAGCGGGGGTGGCCCGCCGCCCGGCCGTAGCGGTCCCACGGAGTGGCCTCCAGCAGTTCCTTGTAGCTCGCGGCATAGCCGCCTTCCTCGAAAAGGTAGCAGGGCCGCTGCCAGCCCAGGACGCTGCGCAGGGGCAGGCCCCACGGCGTGCAGTCGTATTCGCGCCGGCCCTCGAGGAAATCGAGGTAGAAGGGGCTGTGGTTGAAGTCCCAGCCGCTGCGGCGCCAATCCTTGAGGGCCTCGCGAAACCACGCGCGCGTGGCTTCCAGCGCCAGGAACAGGTCCTGGCCCTTGGCCTTGTCGTAGGCGAAGCCGGGCGCGATCATGATGCCGTCGGTCCCGAGCTCCGAGAGCTCCCGGCAGAAGTTCCGGAACTCCTCGGGGTCCTGCCCCTGATAGATGGTGGAGTTGGTCATGACCTGGAAGCCCTCGGCCTTGGCCCGGCGGATCGCCGCCACGGCGGTCCGGTAGACCCCCGGCCGGCCCACGATGCGGTCGTGGACCTCCTCGCGGCCGTCGAGGTGCACGGAAAGGATGAGCCGGCTCGACGGCCGGAAGCGCGGCAGATTCTTCTCCAGGAGCAGGGCGTTGGTGCAGAGAAAAACGAAGCGGCCCAGTCCGGTCAGGCCCTCCACGATCGCGCCGATCTCGGGATGGATGAGGGGTTCGCCGCCCGCGATGGACACGACGGGGGCGCCGCACTCCCGCGCGGCCTGGAGGCACTCCTCCGGGGTCAGGCGCTTCTTCATGATGTCCGGCGGATGCTGGACCTTGCCGCAGCCGGCGCACTCTAGGTTGCACGCGAAGAGCGGCTCGAGCATCAGCACCAGGGGGAAGCGCCGCTCGCCGGCGAGCTTGCGGCGCAGGATGTGCTTGAAAACGCTGAGCTGCAGGCCGAGGGGGGAGGGCATCGGCCTACCTGGCCGCGCCGAGGGCGGATTGATAGACGCCCAGGGCGTGCAGGGGGAAGTAGTTCCGGTACATGGTGTATTCCAGGTAATAGACCTTGGGGAAGCCCGTCCCCGTGAATTCGGCCTCGTCCCAAGTGCCGTCGGGTTTCTGGGTCCGAATGAGGTGATCCACGCCGCGCCGGACCGGGTCGCCGTATATTCCGGCGGCCATCAGCCCCATTACGGCCCAGGCCGTCTGCGAGGGGGTCGACGGTCCCCGGCCCTTCCGAGAGGGATCGTGGTAAGTGGCGCAGGTCTCGCCCCAGCCTCCGTCGGGCAATTGGACGGACCTGAGCCAGTCCACGGCCCGGCGGACGTAGGGCTGGTCCATGTCCTCGTCGATGGCGGCCAGGCCGCGCAGGACCTGCCAGGTCCCGTAGATGTAGTTGACGCCCCAGCGGCCGAACCAGGAGCCGTCGTCCTCCTGCTCGCGCTTCAGGAAGCGCACGGCCCTGGTCACGGCCGGGTAGCCGGAGTCGTAGCCGATGTAGCCGAGGAACTCCAGCACGCGGCCGGTGACGTCCGCGTCGGGAGGGTCGATCATGGCGTTGTGGTCGGCGAAGGGGATCTTGGTCAGCACGGCCTTGGTGTTGTCCTTGTCGAAGGCGGCCCAGCCGCCCCCGCTCGACTGCATCGAGAGCAGCCAGTTGAGCCCGCGCAGGCAGGCCTTCTCGCGCAGGTGGGCGGCGTGTTCGTCGAGGTGGACGTGGCGCAGGGCGAGCATGACCATCGCCGAGTCGTCGATGTCCGGGTAGAAGTCGTTGTTGAATTCGAAGGCCCAGCCGCCGACCGGGCCGCCGGGATTCGTGACTTTCCAGTCGCCGGCGGTCTTGATCTCCTTGGCGATGAGCCATTTGGCCGAATTGACCAGGGGAGGATGATCGCGTTCCAGCCCGGACTCGGCCAGGGCGATGACCGAGATGGCCGTGTCCCATACCGGGGAGCGGCACGGCTGCCATTGGCAGACGTCCTCGTCGGCGAGTTCCAGCCGGTCGAGCTCCTCGAGCTGGGCGACCAGGCGCGGGTCGGTGTCCGGGTAGCCCAGGCACTTCATGGCCATGATGGTGTTGACGATCCCGGGGAAGATCGCGCCGAGCCCGTCGGAGTTCTGCAGCCGCTCGAGCATCCAGTCCTCGGCCAGGCGCAGGGCCCAGACCCGGATCCAGTGCCCGCCGTTGCCCTCTATGGCCTTGAGGCCCTGGTCCCAGAGCAGGAAGAACTTGGTCCAGGAGAAGAAACCGTGCGGGCCGACCGCCTCGCGCAGGGGGACATGCCGGCGGCTGTCCGGGAAAAGCTCGTCGATGACCGCGTGCGCCGGGCAGGGGATGGAGGGCTGATACGACCAGACGATCGAAAGCGGAACCACTATGGCGCGGGTCCAGGAGGACATCTCGTAGATGTTGAAGTAAAACCAGCTGGGAAAAAGCATTATCTCGGGAGGGATGGTGGGCACGCCGCGCCAGTCGTATTGCCCGAAAAGCGCCAGATAGAACTTGGTATAGGTGTTTACTTTGTGTATGCCGCCTAACTCGCGTATGCGGCGGCGCGCGCTGGCCAGGCGCGGGTCGTTGGGGGCGTGGCCGGAGAATTTGAGGGCCCAGTAGGCCTTGACCGTGGCCGATATCTCCGCGGGGCCGTTGCCGTAGATGGGCCAGCCGCCGCAGGGGAGCTGTTCGTTCAGTATGCGGTTGGCGAGCTTCCTGACCTTGATCGAGTTGCCGCGGCCCAGGAAATTGTACAGCATGATCATGTCGGAGTCGCAGGTCGTGTCGGACTTGAGATCGGCGCACCAATAGCCTTCTTCCTTGTTCTGGAGGCCCAGTATGGCTTCCTGGGCCCGGCGGATCGTCTGGCGCAGGTCTCCGGGAGTCTCGGCCGGAGGGCGCAGGGCCGGCTCCGGCCGCAGGTTGTCGGCCCAGTCCTTGGGTTTTCGGTCGCGACCAAGAGGGACAAGCCACTCCGGCACGATTTTTTTGATCATAGTCAAAGATTATACTAGAAGGCGACATTCTGTTGCAATCCGGCCGCGTTTTGAGTATAGTGTTGCGCCGGCTGCGGATAAAATGGACCGCAATAGACAAAATGGCAAATAACGCTTATGAAGCAAGGATATCCATAGAATGTCGTCATTGGATTTCCGTTTTTATGGTCTGCCTCGCGGCGGCGGCTTGCGGGCCGAAAAATCAAGTAGTCCGCCTGGTGGCCGCCTTGCCTCTTACGGGGGACCTGGGCAGCGAAGGGCAGGGGGTCTTGCGCGGAGTCGTCATGGCCGTGGAGCAGGCCAACGCGGCTAAAAAACTTCCCTTTCGGGTCGAGGTCGTGGCCTTCGATGACCGGGGCGACTCACGGGAGGCCGAGAACGTCGCCCATCTCATCGTGGCCGATCCCCGCGTCGCGGCGGTCGTGGGCCACTACAGCTCCGATTGCTCGGCGCGGGCGGCGCGCGTCTACGCCCGGGCCGGCGTCGCCATGATCTCTCCCGCCTCCACCAACCCGGAACTGACGCTGCAGCAGTCGCGGCCCGACTGGCCCGGGCCCCGGGTGGCCTTCCGCCTGGTGCCCACCGACGACGCGCAGGGGCGCTTGGCGGCCCGATTCCTGCGCTTTCGGCTGGGCCGGCGGCGCGTCGCCGTGGCGCACGACGGGACGCTTTACGGGCGAGGGCTGGCCGAGGAGTTCAAGCGGGCTTTCGTCCGATTCGGGGGGAAAGTGGCGGCCGAGGTCGCGGTGACCGTCGGCTCGCGTCGGCCCTCGGCCGCGGCGGCCGCGCTGAGCGCGGCCCGGCCGGACGCGATATTTTTCGGGGGACGTTATCCGGAGGCCGGTCTCATCCTCAAGGAAACGCGCCGTCTGGGTTTGCAGGCCGTTTTCTGCTCCGGCGACGGAACGCGCACGCCTCATTTTTTCGACGTGGCGGGCGAGGCCGCCGACGGGGCCTATCTGACCATGGCCGGAGTGCCGGTCGAGGAACTGCCCCGGGCCCGCGATTTTCTCGCCGCCTACCGAAACCGTTTCGGAGCGTCCGAGGAGGTCAAGCCTTTCGACCATTACGGCTACGAGGGCGCCTGGGTCATCCTGGACGCGCTGGCCCGCGCCGGGACGGACCGAGCCCGGGTTCTGGCGGCCGTGCGGCGCACGCGCCGCGAGGGCCTGCTCGGGACGATCTCCTTCGATGAGAACGGCGATTCGCGCGACAAGACCGTGCGCATGACCCGCGCCGATTTTCAGAGCCGGACCTTTCCCGTAATACATTTCTAAATGGGGACGTTCCTTGCCTTTTTTGCTTTTCTCCGGTAAAAGGCTCGAATGCCAGTCTTGCGGTCCACCGGGGCCTTAATTCCGCGCTCGCGTTCTTGAGTCGCTGGGGACTTTCTGAAGATATTGAAAGCGTGGCACCAAGATGATTTGCTATTATAATTCCTGCGCCGGGGTAGCTCAACGGTAGAGCAACCGCTTCGTAAGCGGTAGGTTGTGGGTTCGAATCCCATCTCCGGCTGGACTTTCCCAGGCATCGATGACGCCAGCCTTCCGATTCCTCCTCGTCGCAGCCCACTTCGTCTGCCCGCTGCTTTTCTTCACCAACCTGACGCGCAATCCCTATGTCACGCAAATAGCGCTGCTCAACATCATCATGGCCTTGGCGGCGGCGCTCTACGTCGCGCGCGGCGCCGTTTCCCGGACCGAACTGCGGCCGCCGCGCACGCCTCTCGACGGTCCCTGGGCGGCCGTCGCGGCGCTCAGCCTGCTGAGCTGGACGGTCGCCTATTTCGGGCACGCCGCCTTTTTCCGGCCCGCCATCGTGGCCGAGGGCTCGCGCAACGGGATGTTTTTGCTGCTCAACGCCATGGTCCCGTTCTATCTGTCGGCTTGTCTTCCGTGGGACGACGGAGGGCCCGAGGGCGTGGACCTGGGCTGGTGGAGCTTCGCGACGCTGGCCTGGGGACTGCTTTGGCTGATGTATCCCGCCTTGCGCGGCGCCCCCTCCGCCTCGGCCGCGCCTTGGGCCCAGCTCTGGGATCCCTACGGCGGCGCGCTTTGGGTCGCGGGCCTGGCGGCGTTCGCCTGGCTTTGCCGCCGCGGGCGGGCGGGCGATTTCCTGCACCTGGCGCTGGCCGTGGGCTTCCTGGCCTCGGTTTACGGGGTCTGCCAGTATTTCAACCACGAGTTCATCTGGCCCACGGCCCTCAATCCCTACGGCGGCCGTTCCGTCTCGTCATTCGGCAATCCCAATTTCCTGTCGTCCTACAATGTCGTCTTGCTGCCGATCGCCGCGGCCCTGTTCGTAGAGGCGCGGACCTCCGCCCGGAGGCTTTGCTACGGCGCGGTCTTTCTGGCGTTGGAAGCGGCGCTTTTGTGCAGCATGACGCGCTCGTCCTGGGCGGGAGCGGCGCTCGGCCTGGGCCTGCTCGCCCTGAGCCCCGGGCTGCGGGGGGCCGCGGCGCGCGCGGCGCGGCCTTGCGGGCTGCTGGGCGCGGCGGCGGCGGCCATGCTGCTCTTGTGGCCGGAGAGCTCGATTTCCACGGGCTATACCCCGAGCGTGTTGGGCCGCCTGGCGGAAGTCTCCCAAGCGGCCAAGGCCGACGCCGCCTACAGCCCCTGGCATCAGCGCGTGCTGATCTGGACCTGCGCCTGGCTCATGGGCGCGGAGAATCCGCTCACCGGCCAGGGCTACGGCCTTTTCGAGCTGTTCTATCCCTTCTACCAAGGCCCCCTGCTGGGCGCCGTCGAGGCCCTGCGCCATCTGCGCACGCACGCCAACAACGCGCACAACGAGTTGCTCGAAACCTGGGCGCAGACCGGCATTCTGGGCCTGGGCGCGCTGCTGTGGACTTGGACGGTCTTCGCAGCGGCGGCCTGGCGCTGGATTAGGTCGCGCGGAAAGGCCTCGGCCGCCTGGTTCGGCGCGGCCGCGGGCTGCGCGGGCATGCTCGCCGACAACCTTTTCAACGTGTCCGTGCATTTCGCCGTCCCGGGCTTCATGTTCTGGTGGGCGGCCGGCCTGGCCATGGGCGTCCCCGCCCGGGAGGAGGGGCTCCGGCGCCGGATCGCGCCGGCGGCGGCGCGGGGGCTGGCCGCGGCGGCCGCGCTGGCGGCGGTCGGGCTCTCCTGGCAATGGGTCCGCGTCTGGAACCGGGAAGTCCGCTACTTCGCGGGGTTCAAGCTGCTGCGCCAAGGCGATCTGCCGCGGGCCGTAAAGGAACTGGAGGCGTCCCGGGCCTGGGGACCCAACGAGGTCAACGCCGTTTACGAGTTGGGCAACGCCTACGCCCGCAGCGAGCGCTACCCCGACGCCGACCGGGCCTACGGCGAGGCCTTGCGGGCCAACGCGGGCTACGACGAGATTTATTTCAACATCGCGGCGGTCAAGAGCTCCCGCCTGGGGCAGGTAGACGCGGCCCTGGATTACTTCCGGGTCGCCGCGTGGATCAACCCCATGTCGGCGGAAGCCTATAACAGCATGAGCGCCATACTGCTCCAGGATCCCCGGCGCCGCGGCGGAGAAGCCCGCGAGGTGCTGGAGCGCGCCGTCCGGATGTTCCCGCGCAGCGCGCGGCATTGGCACAACCTGGGCTATCTGAATGCGGTCGAGAAGCGTTGGCCGCAGGCCATCGCCGCCTATACCCGGGCGCTCGTCGAGGCTCCCGATATGGCCGCCTCGGAGGCCGGATTGTCCGCCGCGGTCGCCGCCGGCCGCGCGCCGCGGCCCGCGATCCTCGACGCCCTGGCCGAGCTGCGCGGCCTCGAGGCGCGTCTGGGACGGAACGATTTATCGCAAGCCAGCCTGGACATCGCCCTGCGCCTGGCGCAGCGTTTCCCGGAGATGAGCAAGGCGCGCTTCCTGGCCGGGACCCTGCTGCTCGTGCGCAACCGCCCGGCCGAGGCCGCGGCGCATCTGGAATGGGTCGTGGCCAGGGAGCCGCGGCACGTGTCGGCCCTCACCCACCTCGCCCATGCCCTGATCGCGACCGGCAACGCCAAGGCGGCGGCGCGTTATCTCCACCAGGCGCTCGCCGCCGATCCCGGGAACGCCGCGGCCAAGGAAGGCCTGCGGATTCTTGGCGTGAAATAAATCAGAAATGGCCGTACATTAATATCTTACTCGGCATAGCCGCCGGCTTTTCGGCCGGACTAAGGCCACTGACATGACATCCCGGGCATGGTTGTCCGTTATTCTGGCGGCGTCGTGCGCCGGGACGGCGCGGGCGCAGGAGCCCGATCCGTCCGTGTCGGGGATGAGCCGGTTGATGCAGTCGGCCGTCATGTTCTACGAAAGAGGGGAAGACTTGGAGGCGATGGACCGGTTCATGGAGGTTCTGACCAAGGGCGAGCCGTCGGAGCGGCCCATGGCCAACGAGTATCTCAATTTGATCACCCACCGCATGAACGTGGGCAACAAGGATTTCCAGGCGCCCGCTCCCGGGGTGCGCGTCGAATCCGCGGAGGCGCGCAAGCTTCCGGTCCCGCGCCGGGCCGATTCCGGTCCCGCCGTCGTAATCGAGCCCGATTCCCGCGAGAAGCCCGCCGCGGCGGGCGCCGCCCCCAAACCCGCCGCCGCGCCCGTGGCGACGCGTTCGGAGGCGTCCATGCCGAGGGCCGACAAGGAGCTGATGAAGAAGGAAATCCGGGCCAAGCTCCGCTACGAGCAGGAGACGGCCCTGAAGCTGCTGAGGTCCCGCGAGGAACTGCGCATCGTGATGCGGGAAAACGGCGATCCCGCGGCCATCGGCATCCCGTCTGCCGCGCTCTTCGACTCGGGCATAGCGTTCCGCAAGGGGGCCGTCGGCGTCCTCGACGCCATGACGCGCCTGGTTTTCGCCATGGGCGCCGCCCAGGTCTGCATCCTGCCCGAGGGCGCGGCGATCG
>JAQUMZ010000109.1 GCA_028717865.1 Elusimicrobiota bacterium
ATGGTTGGCGCAGTCCGCGGCTGGGCCAGGATTTCGAGCTCAAGGCCTACGGCTCGGCGGGGCGCCCGCTGGTGGCCTTCCCCTCGATGGGGGGCCGCTTCTTCGACTTCGAGAACTTCGGCATGATCGAGGCCTGCCGGCCCCGGCTGGAATCGGGCCGGCTGCGGGTCTTCGCCGTAGACGGCCGCGACGGCGAGAGCTGGCTCAACGAGGGGGCGCGCATCGAGGAGCGCGGCCGGCGCCACGAGGCCTGGGACGCCTGCATCGCGCGCGAGGTCATGCCTTTCATCCGCCGGGTGACGGGCTGCGGCCCGCGCGACCCGATCCTCGCGGGCTGCAGCGGCGGCGCCTTCCACGCCGCCAACTTCTTTTTCCGCCATCCGGACCTTTGCGGCGGCTTCATCGGCCTCAGCGGTGTCTACAGCCTGGAGCACTTCAAGCCGCTGGGCGACTACTGCGACGAGCACGTCTATTTCAACGACCCCCTGCGCTACCTCCCGGGCTTGAACGACGCGTGGTACCTGGAGCGTTTCCGCTCGGCCCGCATCGTGATCTGCGCCGGGCAAGGCGCCTGGGAGCACGTCTGCCTTCCCGAGAGCCGCAGGCTTTCCGATATCCTGACCGCCAAGGGCGTGCCGCACTGGCTGGACATCTGGGGCCGCGACGTGAGCCACGACTGGGGCTGGTGGCGCCGGCAGCTGGCCTATTTCCTGGAGAAGATACTGCAATGAACGTCCTGCTGATCTCGCCGCATTTCCCGCCCAACTTCCAGCTTTTCGCCCGCCGGCTCAAAGAGGCCGGCGCGACCGTCCTGGGGGTGGGCGACGCGCCGCCCGAGGACCTGGGCGGGGTCCGGGATATCCTGGCCGACTACTGCCATGTGCCCAACATGAGCGAATACGAGGGCCTGCTGCGCGCGGTCGGCTGGCTGACCCACCGGCACGGCAAGATCGAGCGCGTGGACTCCCACAACGAGCATTGGCTGGACATGGAGGCGCGCCTGCGCCGGGACTTCAACATATTCGGACAGACGCCCGCCGACCTGGATTTCAACCGGCGCAAGTCGGGCATGAAGGAGATATTCCGCCAGGCGGGCGTGCCTACCCCGCCGGGGGAGAGCGTGGAGTCGGCCGGCCAGATCCGCGCCTTCGTGGCCCGGCACGGCTTCCCCGTGATCTTCAAGCCGGACGTGGGCGTGGGGGCGGAGCGGGTCTTCCGCGTCGACCGCGAGGAGCAGCTGGCCGGCGTGCTCGACTATCCGCCGCGCCGCTACGTCATGGAGGCGTTCGTGGAGGGGGAGCTCGTCTCCTTCGACGGCCTGACCGACCGCGAGGGGGGCATCGTGTTTTGCGCCTCGCACCGGGTGAGCTCCGGCATCATGGAGATCGTCAGCGAGCAGCGGCCGGTCCACTACTACTATACCCGGGACATCCCGGCCGAGATCGAGGAGCTGGGCCGCCGGGCCGTGGCCGCCTTCCGCGTCCGGGAGCGCTTCTTCCATCTGGAGTTCCTGATCGACCGCCAGGGCCTGGCCTGGGCCATCGAGATCAACGTGCGCCCGCCCGGCGGCTATTCGGTGGACATGATGAACTGGGCCTGCGACATAGACCTCTACCGGCTTTGGGCGCGCTCCCTGGTCTGCGGCGAGAGCCACTTCGAGTACGAGCGCAAGTACAACGTGGCCCACGCGGCGCGGCGCGAGCGCTTCCGCTACCGCCATGGGCACGAGGAGCTTCTGCGCGAGCTGGGCCCCATGCTCGTATCCCACATGCCCCTGCCCCGCATCTTCCGGGTCGCCATGGGCGACAGCGTTTACTTCCTGCGGCATCCGGATCTGCCGGCCCTGCGCCGGGCCATCGCCCTCATCGAAGCGCAAGCCTGACCCTCTGGGCCCATCGGGCCCCGGAGGCGCGGGCCGGAAGTCCCTGGCGGCGGGCCCTTCCGGCTCGAATACTGGGGGCATGAGCCGGATTCGCCGCGCCTCGGCCGCGTTGCTGGCGGCCTGCCTGCTGGCCCAAGCCCTCCCCGGTTCGGCCGCGGTCCGCACCGCCGCGCCGCGCGCCGCGGTCCCCGGCGCCTCGCTCCTGGGCGGGGGCCTGGCGGCCCTCGGCGTCCCCGCCCTGGCGCCGGCGGCGGGCTTGGTCCGGCCGGCGCTGCTCCCGCGGCTTGCCCCCGCGCTCGCGGCGCCGGCGTCGCCCGCGCTCGCGCCAAACGCGCGGGCGGGCCTGGAGTCGTCTGCCGGGAATTTGGCGAGCCTGCTCCCGGCGCCGGCCGCCGCCGGAGCCGAGGCGGCCGCGCCCACCGCCGCGGAGCTCGGGCGGACTTTCGACGGCGCCCGGCCCGAGGCCGCCGCCTTCGTCGTCTGGCCGGACGCTTCCGCCGGGCACGCGCCGGCCCCGCGGCCGATCGAGTCCATCCGGGAGCTTCGGCTCGGCTCCTACAACGTGGAAAACCTGTTCGAGAACGTGGGCAAGCACGTGCCCGATCCCCAGCGCCCCGGCCGGCTCAAGAAGATTTCCAACGCCCGGCCCAAGCCCGACTGGGCCTTGCGCGAGGAGGCGGGCATCATCCGGGAGCAGGATCTCGACGTGGTCACGCTCGCCGAGGTCGAGAACGTCGCCGCGCTGGAGGACTTCAACGCGCGCTTCCTCGGGGCCGCCTACCGGGTCTATCTCATCGAGGGCAACGACGAGCGGGGCATAGACGTCGCTTTCCTGGTCAAGAAAGACCTCCCGTTCGTCGTCGAGCAGCGCAGCCACAAGGGCGAGACCTGGATCGATCCGGTGCTGGGCGGCGGGCCCAAGCCGCTGTTTTCCCGGGATTTGCCGGCCATGATCTTCCACGCCCCGGGCCGCGACGAGCCGCTTTTCATCCTTTTCGGCACGCATTACAAGTCCAAGCGCGACCGGCCGGGCGACCGGGAGTCGGCGGTTTGGCGCGCGGCGCAGGTCCGGCGCACGGCCGAGATCATAGCGCGCTACCGGGCGGAGTTCGGGGCCGGCGTGCCGATCCTGCTTTCGGGCGACTTCAACGGCGCGGTGGACAAGGAAACCGCCTTCCGGCCGCTGTACGAGGAGGCGGGCCTGACCGACAGCTTCGACGCCGCGCCCGAGCCGGTCTCCGGCATGGCGCGCGTGACGCACACCTATCATCCGCGCGGCGGCGCGACCCAGTACAAGCAGCTGGACGCGGTGCTCGTCTCGGACCGGCTGCGCGGGACGGTGAAGTCGGCCCGGGTCTACCGCTACAAGAATCAGAACGGCACGGAGCGCCCCATCCCGAAGTCCTACCAGGAGCGCCAGCGCAACCCTTCCGACCATTTCCCGCTGATCGTCACGCTGGACTTCGCGCCCATCCGGGCGGGCCTTTCGCCGCGGCGCGAGCCGGCGGCCGCCGGCCGCTGACCCGAAACCGATTTTTTACCCGCCCGTAATGCGCGGTTCATGCCCGCGGGGCATACTTCGGGCATGCGGCGGCCCTGGGTGAGAGACAGCGCGACGTCGCTGCGCTTGGCGAGCGAGCCGATGCGGCCGAGCTCGGCGGAACTGCGGCGGCACAGCTCGGTTCGGATGGCCTGCCTGGCGGGCCTGGCCCTGCTCGCCGCGGCCGCCGGCGCGGTCTTCAGCCATTACTCCCTGAACGCGGCTCCGGCGACCTGGGTCGAGGCCTCGGGCTTCAACGTGGTCCGGCCGCTGGTCATCCGCGCCGCGGTGGAACCGGGCTTGGTCGGCGCGATAGACTACAAACTGGAGCCTATCGCCGCGGGCTACGGAGAGCAGGCGAAGTAGCGGGCGGGGTCCAGCCCCGATTCCCTGAGGTCGGAGAAGATTTTCGTTACGCTGACGCTGACGGTGGAATCAGCCCGATAGGCGTTGCCGTCGCTCATGGCCGTGTTGGCGACGGCGACCAAGCGCTTTCGGTCGTCGAAAAGCGGCCCTCCGCTCATGCCTTTTTGAGCGTCGTTGTTCGAGAAAATCAGATTGCCGGCGGCTATATTGGGCTGGTAGGTCTTCACCTGGGCGGACAGCGTTCCGGGGGGCAGGCGCCAGTCGTCATGCTGGAAAATGAAGTGTTCGTGGATGTCGCCGGATTTTTTCCCGATCGTGGCGTAGAGCTTGCCTGCTCGCGCGCCGGGGGCGCCCTTGCGCTCGGCGTCGGCCGGGTAGCCCATGAGCAGCAGCGGCGCGCCCGCCGGCGGCGGCTCGGCGCCGGCTCGCGCGCAGGGCGTAGGCGCGGCCGTTTCCGCCTTCAGTATGGCCCAATCCCCGGCTTGCAGCCGGCGGACGATATCCAAATCCTTCTCCGTCCAGCCCGCCAGATCCGCCCAGGCGAAGAGGGTCTCGGCTTGGACCAGGCCCTTGCCGGCGACGACCAGGGAAACGGGCGTTTTGGCCGGTCCGGCCTGTACGGTCAGACGGGCGCCGCCGTATTCGGTGGCGGACCGCTCGTGCATGGTAAGCCACAGGGTCTGGTCGGAGTTCGCGTACGTTTTCGCCGGGACCAAGTGCTTCTCGATGCAATGCGCCGCGGTCAGGATGTAGCCCGTGCGGGAAATGAAGACGCCGCTGCAATTGAGTTTGATTTTCGGGTCACGCAGCCGCACCACGGCGTCCGCGAGGCCGCGGGTGTCTACGAAACGCGGCACGCGTTCCGGGGGATGGAAGCCGGCGTCGGACAGCCGGGTCTCCGATAGCCGCTCCCAGGCGGCCCGGGCTTGGCCGAGGAACGCGGCCTCGCCCGAGACGCCTTGCGCGTGGGCGGGCAAGCGCGCCAGCAGGGCGGCCGCAAGCCAAAACGCCGCGCGTCTCATGCGGCGAGTATATCCGATCGC
This sequence comes from Elusimicrobiota bacterium, assembly GCA_028717865.1. GTDB lineage: Bacteria > Elusimicrobiota > Elusimicrobia > UBA1565 > UBA9628 > UBA9628. Next base: position 4,832 of record JAQUMZ010000109.1, read on the forward strand.
TTCCCGCCGAGACAGGGCCTTTCGGTACTAGGAGTTCTGTGCGAATGGCCCAGGCCGCTGGACACACCAACGGAACGGAGCCGCCCGGAGTGGCGGCGCCGGGGTTCGCACCCTCCCTTCGGTCGGGCGCGAACCTCGCGAACGTGCTTATTCCTCGCCCACCCGAAGCCGATAGGCCACCTTCGTCTCGCCGTCCTTGGGCACCTTGACCTCGAAGCGGATGGTGAAGGCGTCGAGTTTCTTGTAGGGGTGCGAGCTTTCCAGGACCTTCCAGGACCCGGAGACCGGCTCCTCTACGATCACGACCGCCTCCGCCGGCTTGTGGTTGCGCAGCGTTATCTCCCAGGCGGACTCGCGCAGCCGGCTGGTGAGCTCGCGGTAGTCGGTCTGCTTCCTTTCCGCCGTGACGTCGAAGGACTCGCCGACCTTGAGCTTTAGCTCCTCGTCCTTGGGGGTGTGGCCGATGCGGTCCTCGCCCACGAACTGCAGGCCGCCCTCGTAGTCGCGCTGGTAGACCCGCACGGTGCCGGCGGGAAGCGGGCTGCCCAGCCGGTTGTCCCGGGAGTTGCGCAGGCGCACGAACGCCTCCACCGGCGCCTTGCGCTCCCGGTCCGGAATGCGGCCGAGGAAGAATTGGCGCTCGCCGCGGACCACGAGCTCCTTGGCGACCTTGATCCCGGGGGCCTCCAGGAGGCTGATCTGCTTGGCCTGCAGGTCTTTTATGGTCGTGCGGCGCTGGAGGTCGTAGACGTGGTATTCGAAGAGGGCTTTCTCGGCGAACTGCGGGGCCATGGGCGCGCGCAAGGCCCCGAAGGCCATGCCTTTCGCCATGGCGTCCATTTCGGGCGCCGCGCGGTTGACCTCGCCCGCCACGAGTTTGAGGGCGGCGTCCTGGTAGGCGGCGCCGCTTTTGTTGTCCACGGTGACCCAGCCCGAGAGGTCCGCGTTCGCTGCGTCGCGGTCGAGGGTGAGCACGTAGTCCGCGCTCCAGGAAACGCCGTTGGTAAGGTAAGAGGCCTCGATGCGCTGGGAGTCGCGGCCCCGGTTTTCGTAGAGCCACGTGAGCGTGGGCTGGGCGATGAGGTTGTCCGGCAGCCGGGGCAGGACCTTGAGGCCGGGGTAGCCCAGGTATATCTCGTCGCCGACCTTGTAGACCTGGCCTTCGTTGTTGCTGAGCAGGACGGCCTCCACCGTTTCCTTGCGGTCCTGGTAGTCGTTGAATTTGAGGAGCTTGACCTTCTTGCCCACGTATTTGTCGAGCAGGCGGCTCTCGTTGATCAGGTCGTATTCGTAGTTCTGCTCCAAGACCGAGAAATCGCCGGGCGCGCTCAGGGATTTGGCGCGCACCGTGGCCGGGATGACGCGCGCGGCCACGTCCATGAACCGCAGTTCGCCGGTTCCGGCGGGCAGCTTGAGCTCGCGGACGTCCTTCACGAGGGCTAGGTCGTTGTTGTAGACCGTGACCGCGACGGACTTTTGGTCCTCGGCCAAGCTTTTTACGGCCTCGCCCGCGCGCGCCCAGGGCGCTGCGATCAGGCACAGCCACAACGCGATGTTCATGCCGCCACCTCCGGGAGCCGCCGGCTCCCGGGTTGATGGTAGCAATTCTCAGGAAGAATGACCTTTTATAGTAAAATGGAATTCAAATGCGCCTGATGGCGAGACGCGCCAGAGAACGGGATTGCGCCGCCGCGGCTGCGGCGGTTGGCGGCCAACGGCGCACGGCCTTGGAGTTTATCTTTGCCCGACGAAGCGTTCGGCGCTTCCGGCCCGAAGTCCCGCGCCCCGGGGAAGTGCTCGCTCTTCTGCAGGCGGCTATGTCGGCGCCGACCGCTTGCGAGATGAGGCCCTGGCAGTTCATCGTCATCCGCGACGAGAAAACCCTCGGAAGCCTGCGCGATCTGATCAAATCAGGGCGCTTCCCGGCGCCTTTGGCGATCGCCGTCTGCGGCGCGCCGCGGGCGACCATGCCCGATCCCGCCCACTGGCTTCAAGACTGCAGCGCCGCCGTTGAGAATATGCTCATCGCCGCGTCGGGCCTGGGCCTCGGTGCGGTCTGGATCGGCGTCTACCCCATGGAAGGGCTGGTCGCCGAAGTGCGCCGGCTGCTGGCCATCCCCGCGCCCGTGACGCCCATGGCGCTCGTTTATGTCGGCTATCCGCCGGTTCACTACCGCAGCCGCGCCCGCTGCCGCTACGAGGATGAGAAGGTCTCCTACGAACGCTGGCAGAAAGGCCGTCGCAACTGGAGGAAGGACTGGGAGAAATCCCAGCGCGCAAATTCCGCTCCGGCCTCGGCCATTCCGGTCTCGCCTTGAGATTTATTGTTGTAAAATAGGCCCCGCGCCCCCGTAGCTCAGTGGCAGAGCAGCAGTTTTGTAAACTGCCTACCTCGGTTCGATTCCGGGCGGGGGCTGTTTAAATGCTCAAGCTATTCCTTCTGTTGCTGGCCGTCCCGGCCGCGGCCCGGCCGCCCCGGCTGGTCGCGATCGTCATCGTCGACCAAATGCGCGCGGACTACGTTTCTGACGCCCGGCGCCGCTATCAAGACGGCTTCGCGCGCCTCGAGCGGGAAGGCGCCGTGTTCACTCAGGCCCGCCACGACCATGTCCCCACCCAAACCCCCACGGGCCACGCCGCCCTGGCCACCGGGCGTTTCCCCGACGAGCACGGCATCACCGGCATGTCCTGGTGGGACCACGAGCGCAATGCCTGGCGCCCGGCGTTGTCGGACGAACAAGGCCGGGTTTCCCCGGAGGCGCTGCGCGCCGAGACCCTCGCCGACGCGCTCAAGAAGAAATCGCCCGATTCCAAGGTCGTCGCGGTATCCGGCAAGGAGCGCGGGGCCGTGCCCATGGGCGGGCTGCGGGCCGACCTCGTCCTCTGGAACGACAAGGACGCCGGCCGCTTCGTGACCAGCGCCTATTACCCCAAGCCGCCGGCCTGGCTGGAGCGCTTCAACGAGCAAAACCAAGTCGAGCCGGAGCGCCGCAAAACCCTCGGCCCCCACCCGCATTTCGACCAGCTGATCCTCAGCCTGGCCCGGACCGCCGTG
>JAQUMZ010000110.1 GCA_028717865.1 Elusimicrobiota bacterium
GAACTCCCCGGCGATCGAAGACGAGCGCTTGAGCGCAGCAAGACAAGCGCGGGAGCGAAGCGACCGCGCAACCGGCTCGCCCATAGGAGGGGCGAGCCGGAGCCGTCGGGGTGGCAACTGTAAGCGCATAAAAAGGCGGAACGGGATTATTCCGCCGCTTCAGCGGGTCTCCATGTTCAATTCAGAGTCTGGTGGAAGCGTTTGACCGCCGACCAAGCCACCGCCGCGCCCAACAACGCCATGGCCAGCAGGTTCGGCCAGAAAGCCAGGGGGTCTCCCCCCTTGAGCAAGATGATTCGCTGCAGGGCGATGAAGTAGCGCAGCGGATTAAGATAGGTGATGGCCTCCAGCGCGGCCGGCATGTTCTCCAGCGGAAAAACCAGCCCGGAAAGCAGCATGGCCGGGAACAGGAACAGAAAGCTGCCCATCAGCGCCTGCTGCTGGTTGCGCGCCAAGGTGGAAATCAGGGTCCCTATGCTGACCGTGGCGCATACGAAGACGACGGACGAGAGCGCCAGTTCCCACAGCGGGCCGCGGACGGGCACCCGGAAGATGAAGACGCCGGCCGCCAGCAGCAGGAACACGTCGACCATGCCCAGGAAGAAGAATGGCACCGTTTTTCCCGCGATGATCTCCCAGTTCCGGATCGGAGCGGAAACCAGCAGCTCGAAGGTGCCGATCTCGCGCTCGCGCGCCAAGGACATGGCGGTCATAAAAATCGTGACGATGCACAGGATGAGCCCTACAACGCTCGGCGCCAGGAAGAGGGAGCTTCTCATGGCCGGGTTATAGAGGACCCGGATGGCGAAGGAAAACCGCGGCGGGGGCCCGGCGCCTGCGCGCTCATTGGCGGCCGTTTCCGCCAGCACGGCGGCGAAATACCGCTCGATGCTGCGCGCGCGCAGCAGGTTGGTGGCGTCGACCAGGAGCTGCACTTGAGCGTCGCGTCGCCCCAAGGTCTTGGTCAGCCCATCCGCAGGCGCCACGAGCACCGCCTCCGCCTGGCCCGACTGCACCCAGCAAAACGGGTCCGCGCCGGAAATGGAGGCCGGAACGAACCACTTCGAGGCCAGCGCCCGCTCCATGACGCGCCGAGCCACGAAATCGTCGGGCCTGTAGAGTCCCGCCAGGCGCACGTTCCTCACTTCCGTGTTGAGGGCAAAACCGAAAACCATCATCTGCACGGCCGGCATCACGAAGAGCACCATGCGCATGCGGGGGTCCCGCAGGGCCTGGGACAACTCCTTTCGGATGAAACCGCGCAACGTTTTGTTGATCATGGCTCCAGGTCCGTCTTGAATTTCCTCACCGCCAGTCCCATGAACGCCCCGGCGATCAAGGCCAGCATGGCCAGGGGCGGCGCCAATTCCCTCAGGCCCGCGCCTTTTATGAAGAGCCCGCGGGAGACTTCCATGAACCAAGTCGGGGCCAGGAGCATCATGAGATACCTGGCCGGTTGGGGCATGCTCTCGATCGGGAACAGGAACCCGGAGAGCAGCAGCGCGGGCAGCAGGCCCGTGACGAGCCCGAACTGCATGGCCAGTTGCTGCTGACGCAGGGTCACCGAGATCAGCAGGCCATGGGACAAGGCGGCGGCGAGGAAAACGAGGGTGGCCAGGCCGAAGAGCAGGTGGCTGCCCCGGAAGGGGACCCCGAAAATCCAGCGCGAAGCCGAGTAGATGAGGGCCACGCTGAACAGGTTCAGGACGATGTAGGGGGCGAGCTTGCCCAGCACGATCTCCAGGGGATGGACCGGCGTGGAAAGGAGGAGTTCCATGGAACCGTTCTCCCATTCCCGCGCGATGGTCAGGGACGTCAGCAGCACGGAGAAGATGCCCAGGATCACCACGGTCAGGCCGGGGATCACGAACCAGCGGCTGTTGAGCTCCGGGTTGAACAGGAAGCGGGTCTTGAGCGTGATCGGAATCGGAGGCCCCCGTCCCGTCAGGCGCTTCTGGGCCGCGGATTCAATCCCTTTCACGTAGCTCAGCACGACCCCGGCCACCGAGTTGTCGGCCCCGTCCAGGGCCAGTTGCGCGTCGGCGGCCTGGCCGGCGGTCAAATGGCGCTCGAAGTCCGGGGGGATCGCCAGGACCGCGTCGGCGCGGCCCGTGTCAAGAAGGCGAAGCAACGGCGTCGCGGGCGAAGCCGGGCGGACGTCGAAATATCCGGAACTCGAGAACATCCGGACCAGTTCCCGCGAGGCGCGGGACTTGTCCCGGTCGGACACGGCCAACCGGATATGCCTCACGTTGAGGTCGATGACGAAGCCGAAGAAGGCGACGAGAAAGACGGGCAGACCGAGCGCCATGCCCAAGGTAAACGGGTCGCGCAGGACATGGCGCGCCTCTTTGCGCGCGATGGCGAAGGCGCGGCGCGCATGGAAAGCTGCTTTCATCGCTCTGTTCCCTCCACCAAGCGGATGAACACGTCCTCCAGCGAAGGCCTGATCGCCCGCACCTTCACCGTGGCCGGCAGCCTCCGGCGGAGCCGCTCCCACGCGGCCGGGTCGCTGACGGCCGCGTGATAACGCGTCCCGTAGGGCTGCACGGAGACGGCCGCGGGCTGCTCCTCGAACAGCCCCAGCCAGGAAGAATCCCGGCCGGCGGGGTCCAATTCGAACAGGGGCTCGGGGAAAGTCGCCTGCTTAAGCCCGTCCGGGGTGTCCAGGGCGATGATGCGCCCGGCCCGCATGAGCGCTATGCGGCCGCAGTTTTCGGCCTCGTCCATGTAATGCGTCGTCACGAACACGGTCTTTCCCGCCTTGGAAAGCTCCCGGATGAGCGACCAGAACCGCTCGCGGGCCGCGGGCGCCACGCCCGCCGTCGGCTCGTCTAGGAATATGATCTCGGGGTCGTGCAGGATGGCGACCGCCAGGGCCAGTTGCTGCTTGATGCCGCCCGGCAGGCTGCTCACGGCGGCCTCCAGCGACCCGCGATAGCCCGCGAAGTCGAGTATCTCGCGGGTCCGCCGCACGAGCGCGTCGTCGTCGAGCTTGCGCAGCGCGCCCGCGAACCGGATGTTCTCCCCCACGCTCAGGTCGTTGTAGAGGGTGAAGCGCTGGGACATGTAGCCGACCTTGCTCTTGATGGCACGGCCGCCGTCCTCGAATCCCAAACCGGCCACGCGGACCCGGCCTTCGCTCGGGACAAGCAGTCCGCAAAGCATGCGGATGGTGGTGGTCTTGCCCGCGCCGTTGGCGCCCAGGAAGCCGAAGATCTCCCCCCGGTCGACGCTGAAGGAGATGTGGTCCACGGCCGTGAAATCGCCGAAGCGGATGGTCAGGCCCGAGACCTCGACCGCGTTCATGACGCCGCCCTCCGGCGGAAGAACTCGTCGAAATCCGCCGCTTGCGCTTCCGCCAGCAGGGCGCGGGGCTCGCCGCTGGCCAGCACCCTGCCCGCGTCGAGCAGGTGCACCCGCGCGCAACGCTCCGCCTCGTCCATGTAGGCCGTGGACATCAGCACGAGTATCCCCTGGCGGGAGAGTTGGTGCAGCAGGGCCCAGAACTCGCGCCGGCTGATCGGGTCGACCCCGTTGGTGGGCTCGTCGAGCAGGAGTGCCGAGGGCGACTGCAGCAAGACGCACATCAAGCCCAGCTTCTTGTACATGCCCCCGGAGAGCTGGCCCGCCGGCCGGTCGGCGAATTTCTCCAGGCGCGTGACGCGCAGCAGTTCGGCCCGGCGGGGAAGGTAGGTCTGCCGGGGAATCTCGTAGAGGTCGGAGAAGAAGTCGAGGTGCTCCGCCACGGAGAGGTCGGGGTAGAGGCTCTGCTGTTGGGGCATGTAGGCCAAGCCGTCCCGGATCGCCGCCAAGGGCCGCGGGCGGCCGTCTACGACGTATTCGATCTCGCCGTCATCCGGGCGCAGGAGCCCGACCAGGGTGCGCAAGAGCGTGGATTTGCCGGCGCCGTCGGGCCCGATCAGGCCGTGCAGCAGGCCGGGCTCGAAGTCGGCGGTCAGGCCGGCCAAAGCCTGGTTGCTCTTGAGCCGCTTGCTCAGCCCGCGGACCCTGATGCCGATGGAGGCCATGGCGCTGGCTCAGGCCCGGGGCAGCCCGACCTCGATGGTCATTCCCGGCTTGAGAATGAGGTCCGGGTTCTGGAAATAGACCTTCACCCCGAAGACGAGGCGCGTGCGCTCCTCCTCGGTCTGGACGTTCTTCGGGGTGAACTCCGCGTCCTGGCGGATGTGGCGGATCTGGCCTGGGAAGGAGCGGCCGGCCAGCTCGGGCAGGATACCCGTCACGACCATGCCCAGTTTGAGCCGGGCCAGCACCGGCTGGGGCACGTAAATGTAGGCATAGACCTCGCTCAGGTCCGCGACGCGCAGCAGTTGGGTCCCGGGATTGACCCGCTCGCCGAGCTCATGGTATTTCTCCAAGACCATGCCGTTGATGGGCGAGCGCACGTCGCACCAGGACTTCTCCAGAGCCGCCGTGTCGCGCTTGTAGCGCGACCGGTCGTAGACTTCCTGTGAGGCCGAGCCCGCGCGCCAAAGTTTCTCCACGCGGCGGAAGTCCTTGCCGGTGATGTCCGCTTCCAAGGCTTGGTCCTCGCAGGTCATGCGCACCAGGACCTGCCCCGCGGTGACGGCGTCGCTTTCATTGACCTGGTAACCGGCGATGACCGAGGGTATCCGCGCGGAGAGGTCGGACTCCGTGGCCTCGACCGTGCCCGCGTAGAGGAACGCCGGTCTGTGCACGATCTTCCAGACCAGGGCGCCGATGAGGCCGGCGAGCACGACGGGGATGACGACTCGGGCGCGTTTGTTCATGGCTGCTCCTTCTGCTCCAGGCCGAGGCTTTCGAGGTCGGCCAACTCTACGAGCATTTTGATTTTGGTCCGGGAGGCTTCGACCTTGGCCTCCAGCAGGCCCAGGTTGGCATCCTCCACGTCCAGGTAGCGGCTTTGGCCCGCTTGGTAGGACTCATAGCGGAGCCGGGCCAGTTGGTCGGCCTCCTCGACCGTGCGGCGGTCCAGCGCTTCCTGGGCCCGAAGGGCCGTGAGCCGGTCGCGGGCCGTGTTCCAGTCCCGCTGCAGGTCCACGACGGTCTGTTCCCGCTGCTCCTCGGACGACTTGGCCAGCAGGTTCATCTGCTTGACGCGCTGGGTCGTGGCGCCGCCCGTGAAGAACGGGAAACTAAGGAACAGGCCGATCGTGTTCTGGTGGATGTTCTCACGGTTCGGGATATCCGGGTAATCCAGGGTGCTCTTGACCAACAGCGACAACGCAGGCCAATTGGCGCCGGCCAGACTCTGCGCCGTCAGTCGCGCGGCTCGCGCCACTTCCGCGAGATGCTGGACGCGGGGGTCCTTGGGATCGAAGGCGGCGTTCGTGAATCGCTCCATTCGTCCCAAAGCCTCCGCCAGGCCGTCCAGCGCCAGAGTGAAGGTCGGAGGTTCCAATTCCGCCGCGAGCGGAACGGGCGTTCGGTCATCGAGGGGCAGGGAGACGTCGGCGTTGAGTCCGCGGCGCGTGAGCGCATCCAGTTCGCGGATGGCCACGGCCAGGTCGGCGCGCGCCTGCAGGAACTGCCGTTGGCGCACCAGCGCCTTCTGATGAGACGCCAGGGCGTCCCCGCTGGAGGCGGCCCCTACCCGGGCGCGGAGCCGGATGTCCTCATATTGCGCGGATTCCACGCGATAGGACTCAGCCAACAGGCGCACTTGTTCCGAGGCCAAGAGCGCCTGGAAGTAGGCCAGACGGGCCGCCAGGCGAAGCTGGCGCCGGATGGCCTCGGTCTGCAGTTCCTGGGCCCGCGCGTCGGCCTGGGCGGATCGCCAATTCTTGTACAGCGCGCCGCCGTCGAACAAGGTCAGCCTGGCCGCCGGGCCGATCGAGTAGGCGTTGTGGGTCAGGAAGGTGACCGGCAGGCTCGGAGGCAGAGAGGCATCCGGGAGCTTGGTCAGGTAGCGATACGTCCCGTCCAGGCTCAACCGCGGCAGCAGCGCGCCGAATTGGGCGCGGGCCGCGCTCTGGGCCGCGGCCGCGGCGGACTCCGCGGATTTCAATCGCGCGGAGTTCTGCAGCGTGGACTCCACGGCTTGATCCAGCGACAGGCGCCAACCAGGGGTTTCCCCCGCCGGCGCGGCCCCGGCCATGGTCGGAAGAATAGCCAGCACGAGCGAGCCGGCGAGTCTGGATATGCTCATGATCGGGCCCTATCGCTCTTCTTGGCCAGAGCCTTCAGCGCCAAGTCGACATTCCGGGCGAGCGCGGCATCCGAGGCCAGCATCACTTCCACTTGCTTCATCGCGACGCCGAAGGGCTTCTTTGCGCAGGCCTTCTCCGCAAGGCCCGCGGCTATATTGGGCATTGCGGTGCTGCCGGCCAAAAACGCTATGGCCGAGGGAATCGGCATTTCCTCTATATGCCCCCGGCGCTGGCATTCGCGTATGAGATCGCCTATGATCGCCAGGTGGCGCGGAAGGTTCGCCTGCGCGAAGCCGATGGCCTCCGTTTCGCCCTCGATTACGTCGTGGATCATCATCAAGAACAGTCTGCGGTTATCCCTGGAAAATCGCGCCAAAGCGAGGAGGGCTTTGCGCAAGCGCTCGAAAGCAGACGCATCCGCGCTTGTTTCGACGCTGAAGTCCTTGAAGAACTCCTCATAGATATCCTGCAGCACCAAGCGGATGAACCTCCGCTTGGTCTTGAAGTTGTAGTAGAACATGCCGGGGTTGACGCCGGCGGCGGCCGCGACCCTGCGCAGGCTGAGGCCTGCTATCCCGGTCTCGGGCAGGAGCTTGCGCCCCGCCTCGATCAGGAGCTTGTCCGTGTTTCGGGAAGGTCTGGACATTGGCCGCCTCCGTTGCTAGGTGTCAGCATATTTATACAAGCGCATAGTCATGCGGTCAAGTCTCAGGAAGTCCCACAACTCCAGAGACGTTCATGCTTAAACAATCGCGTATTGCAATATGCGATACGACGCAACGTACAAAATGTCGCCATCAGTGGTGGGCGATCAGCGAATTGAGCGTCCAGCGGGACCATGTGCACATGCTACTGCAGATTGGGCCGGAGACGAGCGTGTCACGAGTCATGCAATTCATAAAAGGGGGAACCAGCGTCAAATTGCGAAAGGAGTTCCCCGAGCTGGAGGAATTTTTGTGGGGAGACAGTTTTTGGGCGGATGGCTACTTTGCCGAGACCGTCGGGTCTACGCAAGAGGAGACCATCCGAAAGTACATCCGGGACCAGGGCATGCCGCACGCGGCAAGCCACGGGCTTTAGCCCGTGGCAGTTGACTTTACTAACGCCGCGTCCCCGCTACCTCCACAAGGCCGTCGCCGTCGACCTGAGCGAGAAGATGGTGTTCATCGGCGGTCCGAGACAGGTCGGCAAAACGACCTTCGCCTTGGGCTTGCTAAGAGACAAGGCCGGCGAATCGCACCCGGCCTATCTGACCTGGGACGATCCCAACGACCGGGAAAGGCTTCTGAAGGCGGAGTTGCCCTCGGGGCAAAGCCTCGTGATCCTCGACGAGGTGCACAAATACGCCCTCTGGCGAAATCTCGTCAAAGGCCTCTACGACAAGCACAAGACCCGGACCTCCTTTCTCGTCACGGGCTCGGCCCGGCTGGATTATTACCGCAAGGGCGGGGATTCGCTGCAAGGGCGCTACCACTACTATCGGATGCATCCCTTCTCGCTGCGGGAGATCGACGCCGAATGCCGCGCCTCGTCCCTGGAGCATTTGCTGGCGTACGGCGGCTTCCCGGAGCCGTTCCTGCGCGCCAACGAACGGGTGCTCAGGCGCTGGCAGCGCGAGCACCGCGAGCGGGTCGCGCGCGAGGATTTGCGGGACCTCGAGCACGTTCGCGAGATATCCCTCATCGAGCTGCTGCTGACCCACCTGCCCCGCTGCGTGGGCT
>JAQUMZ010000111.1 GCA_028717865.1 Elusimicrobiota bacterium
AGCCTGCAAGACGCGCAAGGCCGGCCGTCGGCCCTGCGGGAACCCGCCTACCCGCTGCTGCTCGGCTCGCTGTTCCAGATTTTCGGCCGGAGCTACGCGGCGGCGCTGGGCGCCAATTGCACCCTGGGGGTTTTGACCCTGTGGCTCCTTTTCGCGCTGGGCCGCGCGCTATACGGCGGGCGCGTGGCTCGGCTCGCGCTGGCGATCGGAGCTTTTTATCCGCCCTTCATTTATTACGCGGCGCAGCCCATGCGCGAAACCGCGCCGGTTTTCTGGGTGGTCCTGAGCCTTTGGTGCCTGGAGCGAGCCGTCCGGCTCGGGTCCGCCGCCGGCTTCGCCGGCGCCGGCGCGGCGGCGGCCCTGGCGGCGCTGACCAAAGCCACCCTGCTGCCTTTCGCGCTCCTGCTCGTTCCGCTGGGGATCATCTTCATCGCCCGGCGCGAGCGCGTCCCCGCGCGCCGCTGGTGCGCGAGCTATCTGGCCGTATTCATCGCGCTCTACGGCCTGTGGCCCTTGCGCAACCGCCTGGTCATGGGCCGCGCCGTTTGGGGCAACACCGAGGGCGGCGGCTGCAACCTATACCAGTACCTCGTCGTTCCGCAGGAGCTCGGAGGGACCGCCGCCCAAACGGAAATCCTCGCCGCGGATCCGGTCTATGCGGCCGCCAACCGGCTCGACGGCGCCGCGCGCGACCGTTTTTTGTGGCGCGCCGCGGGACGCCGCATCCGGCAAAAACCATGGGCTTACGCCAAGCTGGTGGCCTGGAGATTTTTTTGGGACGAATGGCGCCTATCCCCGCGCCCCCGGACCTACGACCATCCCTATCGCGTCCTCCGCTGGATCAGCCTGCTGAGCGACGGCTGGATCATCCCGCTCGGCCTGCTGGGGATATTCCTGTCCCGCCTGCGCCCCCCGGGCAGCCTCTGGCCTTGCCTGCTCCTTTTCTCGGAGGTATTCGTGTACGCCCTCGTCTTCTCCATGATCCGCTACCGCCTGGCGCGCATGCCGGTGCTGATCCTTTTTGCGGCAGTGGCCCTGGATCGCACATGGTGTTGGTGTCGGACATTTCCAAAATCCGGGCGCTCCTCTAATACGTGTAATACGTGAAAGCGGGGCACCATCTAATTTGCTACCTTTAGTTTAAGAATGAATAAGGTCCTGCTCGTAAATCCCCCATATTTCCAAAAGATTTTCGCCAAATCTCTACTAAAAACCAGCATCAGCCCCGGCATCATGCCCATGGGCCTGGCCTGCCTGGCCGCGACGTTGCGGGAGGCTTCGGTCCCGGTCGAGATACTGGACTTGAACATTCTGGAAAATCCCGAATCCGCGCCGGCGGTCCTCGCGGAGAAAATACGCTCCTTCAAGCCGGGCATCGTGGGCGTGACCTTCACCACGCCCCTGGTCGAGCTCGCGGCCGAGCTCGCCCGCTCGGTAAAGAATATCGACCCCTCGATCGTGACGGTCTGCGGCGGTCCGCACGCGTCCACCCTAGCCGAGGAGACCCTGGACCGAACCGATTTCGACGTCGCCATCATCGGTGAGGGCGATTTTTCCTTCCGGAAGTTCGCGCTGGGCCGACCGCCGCAAGAAATCGCCGGCATCGCCTACAAGCGCGACGGAAGTGTCGCGGTCAATTCCCAAAAGGAGCGCATCGAGGACCTCGACGCGCTGCCCTTCGCGGCGGTGGACCTGTTCGACGTCCCGAAATACCGCTACCCCGACTTCACCGCGGCGAAAAATCCCGTAGCCTCCATAGAGACGAGCCGGGGCTGCTTCTCGCGCTGCACCTATTGCACCAAATCCGTGTTCGGCTACAAGTTCCGGGCGAAGAGCGTCAAGCGCGTGGTCGAGGAGATGCGCTTCATGTTGAAGACCGGCTACCAGGAGATCCATACGGTGGACGACGGCTTCACCACCGACATGGACCGGGCCGCCAAGATATGCGCCGAGATCAAGAACGGCGGCCTGAGCTTCCCTTGGTGCGTGCGCGGCGGCATACGGGTGGACCGGATCTCGCCCGGGCTGCTGCGGGACATGCGCGCCGCGGGCTGCTACCGGGTACCCTTCGGGCTGGAATCGGGCGACCAGTCGGTCCTGGACCGCTGCCGAAAGGGCATCACGCTCGCGCAGGCGCGCGACGCGGTCAGGTGGGCGAAGGCGGCGGGCATGATCGTGGACGGCTATTTCATGCTGGGACTGCCGGGGGAGACCTTGCGTACGATGGAGAACACCATCGCCTTCGCGCTCGGGCTCGGCCTCGATTACGCCAAGTTCGCCATCACCATCCCCCTGCCCGGGACCGAGCGCTTCAACGAGCTGAAGCAAGGCGGCCGGCTGTTGACCGAGGACTGGACGAAATATAATTTCGCCGCCGCGCCCAAGGACATCTACAACCACGAGAACCTTTCCTGGCGCGAGATCGAATCCTACTACGCCCTCGCCTACCGGCGGTTCTATTTCCGGCCCTCCTACATAGCCAAGCGCTTCTGGATCGGCCTGCGCCGCGGGGAGTTGCTGTCCTACCTCAAGCCCTTGCGGGATCTGCTCGCCCGCGGCCGGCGCGAGCCCTAAGCGCGCTTCTTGTAGACGTAGATGCCGGTATTGGCGTAGAACCCGGGATCCGTGACCTTGGCCCAGCCCAAGGCGATGGGCGCGAAAGTCCGGATCCGGTCATAACGGTCCCGCCCCCAGCGTTCAAAAGCGGAGCGCGACTCCTCGTCGACCACGACGTACTCGGGACCGGGCATCGATTCGAGGGCCTCGGGCCGTTCGTAGACGATCAAATGGTAGAGGTCGTAGCGGAAGGGCGGCGTATGGGCGGGCTCGGGATAGCGGGCCAGCCCGACCCGGCTGCCCGGCGGGACGTTGGCCTCGATCCATTCGGCCGCGCGCAGGCGGGTGGCGCCGGGCCCGCCGTCGGCGCTCATGTTGGCCAGATAGGCCGCGGACCTCAGGCCCGTGTCGGCCAGCAGCAAGCCCAGCAGCAGCCCCTTGACTGCGCCCCGGAGGGGAAGGCGCGCGAAGGCGCCTCCCGCGAACACGCAAAGCAGGCCGAACAGCGGGAAATAATACCGGATCGCGGAGGCGCTCTGCCCGAAGGTGAAAAACCTGCCGAAAAGGATCCAAAGTCCGCACGCGATCATGCCCGCGGCCGCGACCAGGAAGCGCCCCGCGGCGCCCGCGCGCCAGGCCGCGATCGTCCCGCCCAGGCCGGCCAGCAGCAGCAGCGGCCCCAGCGCGAGCGCGGCGGCCTTGGCGAAATCCGGCAGGACCGCGAAACCGCCGCCCCCTGAGCCGGCGGCGGGAACATAGACCGTCAAGCTCCACATGTTGTTCCAGGGCGCGAGCACGAAGCACGGGTTGGTGGCGGCGAAAACCCCGGCGAGCGCCAAGCCGGAGCCGGCCGCCCCGCGCCACTCCCCGGGCAGCGCGCGGCGCGAGGCCAGCCGCCAGCCCCAGACCAGCACGGGCAGGCCGGCCATGAACGCGAAAGGAAAAAGCGAGCCCGCCGTCATGCCGAGCGCCGCGCCGCACAGGACGTAGTCGCGGCGCCGGCCGTCCTCCAGCGCCGACACCGCCCAGCGCAGCGCCGCCAGGCACCAGAAGGCGGCCAGGGGATGCGGCTTGAGAATGTGGGTATTGACGACCACGACGGGGGCCGCGGCATAGAACAGCGCCGCCAGGATTCCCGCGCGCCGGCCGAACAGCCTGCGTCCCAAGTCGCAGAGTATCCAAAGGGCCGCCAGATGAAACGGAATGACCAGCAGCCTGCCGGCCAGGAACAGACGGCCCATGTCGTCGGGCCGCAGCAGGTAGTGCTTGACGTCCGCGACCAGAGGCACGGCTCCGACCAGGGCCAGCGCCTTGAGGGCGGCCCCTAGGGGGTAGATGAAGGCGCCGCCGTAAAACAGGTAGAGGGGCTGGAAATCAAGCCGCCCCGGCCGCATCTGGGAAAGCACTATGAACGATTTCTTTTCATCGGGATTCTCGGATTGAAGCAGAAGCGCCCGGTAAGAATTGGCCAGCAGGGGCGGCGGGAAGTCCCAGCCGGGAGGGACCTCCTGCGCGCCCCGGGCGTAGGTCACCGGCTCCTCGGGACGCAGCTCGCGATGCGAGGCCCATATCTCCCGGTAAAGCCGGTTCCAGGAGTCGGATAGACGCTGGGCCAGTTCCGGCCCGGGCTTGAGCCGCTCCGGAAAAGCGCGCAGCCGGTTCTGGCCGGGCAGGCCCCAGCCCAGGCCCCAAAGTCCGGTCGCCAGGCCCAGCGCCAGGACCGCGGCGAGCCCCGCCGCATGCCCCCAGCCCCCGCGCAGTCCGCGCAAGCGCGCCAGCATGCCCAGATACCTGCGGGCCAGCAGGGAGATGTCGGCCTTGGACTCGCCGCCGAGCCGCGGCTCGTAAAAAAACGGGATTTCCACGACCCGGCCGCCGCGGCATAGGATATGGGCCAGGGTCTCCTGCTGCACAGAAAAGTCCTCGGAAACCAGGGGCAGCGCGCCGGCCAGGCTCCTGCGATAGAGCTTGAAGCCGCTGGAACTGTCGCGGACCGGAAAATCCAGGACGCGCCGGGTGACTTCGTTGAGCAGCACGCTGAGCCAATAGCGGTGGACCGGCATCTGCGCTCCGCCGCCGGGCACGAAGCGCGAGGCGATGACCAGGTCAGCCTGCTGGCGGCGGGCCCAGAGCTCCTTGAAATAGCGGACGGGATGCGAGCCGTCGGCGTCCATGACCAGGACCCAGCGGCCGCGCGCGGCGGCCAGGCCCTCGCGTATGGCCTGCCCGAAGCCCCGCCCCTTTTGGCGCTCGACCCGGGCGCCGGCGGCCCGGGCGGCGTCCACCGTCTGGTCCCGGGAACCCCCGTCTATCACCAGCAGCTCGAAATCCGCGGACAGCTCGGCGGCCGCGGCCTTGACCTTGGCCAGCAGCCCGGCCAGATGCGGGCCCTCGTCGAGCGTGGGCAGAAGCACGGTCAGTTCGATGTCGTCCATCAGCGGGGCAGAAGCTCCAGGCGCAATTTTTTAACGCGGCGGCTCCGGGAATACAGGGAATAAGCCCAAAGGTAGAGCGAAGGCGAAAGCACGGCCAAGAGCACGGTGGCCAGCCGGAAGCGGCCGAAGCCCGAGCCGGAGAAGCCGCGCAGCCCCTCGCGCCACGACCGCCAGGCCTCGAGCGGCCGGGCCGCGAGCGACTCCTGGAGCACGCGGCGGCGCCAGGTCTCCATTTCCCAACCGGCCAGGGCGCGCGCGTCCAGAACGCGGCCGCAGGCGCCAAGCCAGCCCCGTATGCTTCCGGAGAATATCTTGCGCATGCGCAAATCCACGGCCAGCCTGCGGGCGTCGGCGAGGTTGCCGGCGCACCAGTTGCCGCCGTGCACGCGGTGGACGCCGAGGATCTCGTTAAGGTTGGCGCCCTCGGCCTTGAAGAGCACGCCGATGGCCAGGTATTCGTCCAGGTAGTAAAAGAGCTCGGCGGGGATGGGCAGAACGCCCTGGAGCGAAGACCTCCGGAAGCACATGCCGCTGGTGGCGGTGAATTCCGTGCGCCCCGCCAGGAAGTCGTCGATGCGATAGCGCTCGGGCCAGATCGGGAATTCCTGGGGCAGTGGCCGCAGCGCGGCGTCGACGTCCTGCAGGCGGTGCTCCACGAACCCGATCCCGGGATCGGCGAAGGCCGCCGCGACCCGGGCCAGCTTGCCCGGCCGCCAGACGTCGTCGGAATCGAGCAGACAGACGACCTCCCCGCGCGCCTCGGCCAAGCCGCGGTTGAAGGCCGCGGCCTGGCCCGCGCGCGCCTGCAGGACGGGACGGATGCGCTCGCCGTAGGAGGCCAGGATGGCGCGGGAATCGTCGGTGGAGCCGTCGTCGACGACTATTATCTCGCGCTCGGCCGCGGGCCAGTCCTGGGCCAGGGCGCCGTCGACGGCCTCGCGCAGGAAGCGCCCGTAGTTGTGGTTGTCGATGACGACCGATAAAAAAGGACGGCCCATGCGGGGATTTTAACTAATTCGCGAGCCGCGCGCCCGGCTAGATGTCGTAGTACCGGGCGATTTCCCAGGGGTGCGGGACCTGCCGCATGTCCATGATGTCCTTCGTCTTCGTCGCGATCCACTTGTCGAGCAAATCGTCGGGGAATACGCCGCGATAGGTCAGGTAGCCGCGGTCGTCGCGCAGGGCCGCCAGCGCGGTCTCCAGATTGGCCGGGAAGGATTTGATCCGCGCGAGCCGCTCCTTGGGCAATTTGTAGAGGTTGGTCTCGTACGGCCCGAAGCCCGCCCGGACCGGATCGATCTTGCGCCGGATGCCGTCGAGACCGGCCATGATCATGGCTGCATAGGCCAGATACGGGTTGCAGGTCGCGTCGATGGTGCGGAATTCTATGCGCCGCTCGCCGGGATCGTTGACGTAGCCCGGGATGCGGATCGCGGCCGAACGGTTGCCCTCGGCGAAGACCGCCTTGACCGGGGCCTCGAAGCCCGGGATCAACCGCCGGTAGGAGTTGGTCGTGGGGTTGGTCAGGGCCACCAGGGAATCGGGGTGCGAGAGCAGGCCCCCGATGTAGCCCAGGGCCGTCCGGCTGAGCTTGTAGAGGCCCTTCTCGTCGTGGAAGACGTTGCGGCCCCGCTTGAGCAGGAATTGGTGGATGTGCATCCCGTTGCCAGCCTCGCCGGGGATGAGCTTGGGAATGAAAGTGATGATCTTGCCGTGCTTGCGGGCGATGCGGTGGCAGATGTGCTTGGCCAGGGCCGTGGCGTCGGCCATGAAGCCTATGGGCTGGAAGCGGAACTCGATCTCGGCCTGCGAGCTGCCCACCTCGTGGTGGTGGTATTTGACCTCCAAGCCGACGCGCTTGAAGGCGGCGCAGATCTCGTTGCGCAGGACGAAATGGTGGTCGTTGGGCTCGGAGCGGAAATAGCCCCGGTTGCTGAATATGCGGTAGAGCTCGGCGCCGCCCGGAGGGCTGGCGATCTCGCCGCTTTCGACCCGGTAGGAAGTCTCCCGCACCGTCATCGTGCTGTGCAGCTCGTCGAGGACGTAGAACTCGAGCTCCAGGCCGATCTTGACCTCGTCGGCCGCGCCCTCCGCGCGCAAGGCCGAGACGGCCTTCGCCACGATGTGGCGCAGGTCCTGGTCGAAGCTCTCCTGCGTGCCGATGTTGAGGATGTCGCACAAGAACGAGAGGGTCTTGCGCTCGGGCTCCACCGGATCCGCGAAGCCGAACCCCAGGTCCGGCTTGATGAGCATGTCCGATTTGTCCACCGTGGCGAAGCCCAGGTTCGAGGCGTCGATGCCCACGCCCTCGCGCCGGAGCTTGTCCGTAAAATTGCCGGCGGGGATGGTGACGTTGCGCAGCCGCCCGTCGATGTCGGAAACGAACAAGGAGATTTGTTCGATGCCGTTTTTGGCGGCGTAGCGGCGGACCTCGGCGGCGCTGCGAAATCCCAGCATGTGCGCGTCCTCCTCGCGCGCCCGGCCGCGGACGCGCACGCCGATTCTAGCTTATAATCCGCCTCTTGTTCGTGAGACCCGAGAACGGTTTTCGCGCGTCCACATAGTGTGTCCGGACAGTATGTGGACGGTCGGGCGAAGTTCCACCGCGCGGCCACAGCCGTTAAATCCCCGCGCGATCCGGCCGTCCGGGATCGCGCGGCCGGCCCGACTGTTCCTTGGTCGGGCCGATAGTATGAAGTTCGGGGAAATGGGCGAGATTGCGCCCAGTTCTGCGGATCCGCATACCGCCTTCCGCGCGCACGCGGAACAGGGCGCGCGGGGGGGCGCGCGCCGCACGACCGCGCGCAAACCTTGGTACGGCGGGGGCCCGGTGAGATGTGGCATGCGGCCACATGTGTGTCCGGACATCGGATGTGGACGGG
>JAQUMZ010000112.1 GCA_028717865.1 Elusimicrobiota bacterium
ATACTTGGCAAGCCGTGAGGGACTGGCTTAAGCTCAAATAGGGCGCAGGCAGGTTCAACGTCACGGAACCGGCGACATTTGGCGTTCTTTGACCTTCAGAGCGGCTCGCCGCGGCCGAACGGTTTTATCCGGGAAAGCCTGTCATCATTGCATGCCATCTAGCGCGGATTGGTTTGCTTGGAAGAGACGTTATCCGATAAATCCAGAACGGCTATTTCAAACCCCACGAGTTTGCGCGCGTCCGGCATTCCGGCGCCCTGCCAGGTATCCGGCGTGTCGGGAAGTTTCGTCGCCGCGGCCTGGAGGGCGCGGCGCACGGCTGCGTAGCCCCGCAGCAGGCCGCGGGCGGCGGCCAGGGCCAGCGCGGCCAATCCGGTCACGTGCGGCGAGGCCATGGAGGTGCCTTGCTTCTTCCCCGTGCCTCCGCCCGCGACGGTGGACGGAATGCCGACCCCGGGAGCGATAATGTCGATCTCCGGCCCGAACGAGGAGAAATCCGCGGCGGAGTTCCAGGAGGTGGCCGCGGCCACGGCGATGACCTCGGGATAGGCGGCCGGGAATTGCACGGCCCGGGCCGTGTTGCCCGCGGCCGCCACCATGACCAGCCCGGCCGCGGCCGCGGCCTTGACCGCCGCGGCCAGCACGTCGTTGCCCGTGGGATGGGTGATGCTGAAGTTGGCCAAGTGCATGCCGCGCTCCACGCACCACTGCAGGCCCGCGATGACGCTCTCGAAGGTGCCCTTGCCGTCCTTATCCAGGACCTTGACCGAATAGAGTTCGACGTCCGGCGCTCCCCCCACCACGTCCTGGTCGTTGTCCTGGGCCGCGATGATTCCCGCCACGTGCGTGCCGTGATCCCGGCCGTCCTGCCACCACTCCTCGCCCGCCACGAAGCTGGCGCCTCCGGCGAGCTTGAGGTCGCGATGGCGGGCCACGCCGGTGTCTACGACCGCGACCTTGATCCCGGCCCCCCGCGTGACCGGCCAGGCCTCGGGAGCGTGGAGGCGCTTGACGCCCCAGGGCACGGTCTGCCACCACCAGCCGAGCAAGCCGCGGCGCGCCCGTTCCGGCTGCGGTTTCTCGGGCACCCAGTCCACCCGCGCGTCCTCTTCCACGCGCGCGACCTCCGGACTAGCCATGAGATCCACGCCCAGTTCGGCCGCGGACCGGGCCGGAGCGCTGACGGCCACGGCGTTTACGAGCCAAAGGTCGCGAATCACGGTCCAGCCGGCCTGGCGGACCAAGTCCAGGCGCGTTTCCCGCGAAGTCTCGGGGTCGAACACGACGATGCGCCGGATGGAGCCTTCCCAGGAACGATCCAACTCCGCCTTCGCTTCGGCCGCGGGGGCGGCCGGAACGCCCGGCGCGGCCTGCGCCACGAACCCCAGCGCGCCGACGGCCGAGGCGACTTCGGCCGCCGAGACCGGCGGCAAGGGCGTCAAAACCGCCGCGGGCGGCAACGAGGACGCGAACGGAATCCCCGGCCGGACCAGCGCCGGCGGCATGGGCGCGGCCGCGCGAACCGCGGCCGGAGAAACCCGGACCGAGACCGGAACGCGGGCCTGGGCGAGTCCCGGGAGGACGAGGCAACCCGACAAGAGCGCGGCCAGGACCCTGATCATGGGCCTAATTCTACGCCTTACGCGCCGGCCCGATATGAGGCCAAGGGCCTAGGCCCGGGCCGCAATGCGGCCTAGTTCATTCCGGGACCATATCCAGATAGGCCGTGTAAACCGTCTCCCAGGCCCGGTCGAAGCCGAGATCGCGCAAGCGCCGGGTCCGGGAATATTCCAGTCGGAAGCGGGGATTGCGCCAACGATTCCACGGCCAGAAGGATCGCTTGGCGAGGACCTCGTCGCCCAGCTTTATCTCCCGGCTGGACTTGTCGAAAGCGAGCTGGGGGAAGTAGAAAACGACGGAACGGCATGTCCGCCACTGGTCGGGGCCCGCCGGGACGCAAAGGTCCAAGGCCGCGCCGACCCGGTCCTGGTCGTTGTTGATCGTGAACCGCAGGGAAGACCTGACGTCATCGGCGTTGGACCCGTCCACGACCTCGTTGGCGGCCGCGAACCTAGACGCCTGGACAGGAGGTCCGGCTAGGCATAAAATCAACAAACCTAGTCCCAGTCTCGCCTCTTTGTCCATGGCTGCCTCCTCTTGTTATTCTGCGGGAGTTCGGTAAACCAAACCTCAACTTTTCCGGTACGGCAAACGACCCCCCGGCCGGTGGGCCTTCCGTACCTGGAAAAAGACCTCCTGGGCGGACAAAATATACGCATGCCCGCGCGCTTCAGAAAATCCTGGCTGGCGCTGGCCTTAGCCGCGACGTTGGCTCCCCTGGCCCGGGGCGCCGGCGCCGCCGCGGCCCGCTTGGCTCCCGCCCCCTCCGGCGGCGCGGCCTGGCTGGGCGTCCCCTCGGGCGATTTGCGCGAAAGCGTCCCCGGCCTGAAGCTCAAGACCGAGCTCGACTGCACGATATTGCGCCGCGTTTTGTCGCAAACATCCCTGGACCTCCAAACCCTGCGCGGGCAGAAGCCCAAAGCCGCGAAAGCGCTGCTCTTGGCCGCGATCGAAACGCAGGCCGAGAACACTTTGGCCGAACAACGGCCCCAAGCCGGCGGCGATCTGCTTCCGACCGGAGAAATCCTCGCGGAAAACCGCCTGCATTCGCGTCTGGAGGACATGCTGGCCCTGGCTGGACGGCTGCCTTCCGATAGCCGCCTTCCCAAAGGTCTGCTGCGGCGGCTGCGCGGCGCCGAGCAAGAAAGCCGGAACCGGCTCGATGCGCTCAACGAACGCCTGCTCGAACAAGGGGCCAAGCTCGATGCCGCGGTCTGGCGCGGGCGCACGGCCGTCGTCGCGCTGCCCGACGGCAGCGCCCTGGCCTTGAAGTTTTCCAAGGACGGCGGGCCCCAGCCGCTCGAGCGGGAAGGCGGCATCATGGCCGAAACGGTCCGGCTAGGCCTGGATATGCCCGTGCCCCTGGCGGGCGGCGCGGGCTACGCCCGGCCGGCCGAAAGCGTGGCGGGCGAGCCCGGCCGGCACTTTCTACCCTACCTCATCCCCCCCGAAATGGCCCGGGACTATTTCAGCTACCTGGGCGATCCCTTGCCCGATGGGATGACGCGCGAGGAAAGAGTCGTCCGGATTCGCGACGCGTCCTGGAAAGCGATCGACGACCTGTCCCTGCTGCTCAAGCACGACCGGTTCCACGAGTCGCTGGCGCCGATCTCCCACTCCGAAATACCGTGGCGGTGGGATTATTGGCGCGGCTCCATGGCAGTGATTTCCCCCACGCGATTCGGGCCGACGTCCATACACGATTGGTTCTCGGCGTTGAGCCACGCCAACCTGCGCCTCTCCGGGATCGCGGATTTCGAGCATATAGTCGCCCGTAATCCTTTCCGTTTTCGCGCGAGCCGGGGCGAGATCGTGGGCCAAAACCTGACCGAATGGTCCCTGTTGGCCATGCGCGCCGCGGCCAACAACGGGCTCACCGCCGAGGAGGCGGTTGACATCCTGCAGGAGGGCTTCCGGCGTCACGCGGCGGCCTCGGGCTTGGAGTCTCGATTCGAGCTGGATTTCGACGCCCTGCGCCGGCCGCTCTTGTCCTGCGCGCGGCGCTTCCTGCTCTTTCACCGCCTGGCCGCCGCGCTGCCGCGCTTCCTGACCCGGATCAGCAACGGCTGGGTCGACGCTTTCATCGTGCGCTCCATCGGCAAGAACGAGCCCCTGGTCATGCCCGGTGCCGTCATGCACCCGTTGATCATGGAAGCCGTCTGGCCCTACGCCCGGGCCTTATCCGGCGTGGCGCCGAAAGTCTCCGATCAGTATCGGCGCGTCGAAGGCAAAGACGGCGCGGGCTGGGGAAGCGTGCTCGCGGTTCCGCTGGCGATCAACCTGCTTTCTCTGGCCGTGGTAACAGCCATGCTCATGATGCCCGCGATCGCATTCCTGGGGCTGCCGCCCCTGGTCATAAACCAGATATTCCTTTGGGGCTGGGGCATCGCGGCCGTGACTTATGCCGTCCGGCTCGCCGCGTCTTCGGTTTCCCTGCTGCGCGCGCGCCGGCGGCCGTACTGGGTGCGGGCGCGACGACCCGGCCCTTGAAAATCATGCCAGAACACGGCCGGGCCGAGGCGGCCATCGCCCGGTTTCCCGCGATCACCTTCGTCAAGGCGCTCCTGGGCCCCGATCGCCGCGCCTTCTATTATGTCCCCGACAACAAAGGCCTGCGCCTAGTTCCGGAACCGGGAGGATTCCGGGTGGAAGCAGATTTCCAGACCGACATTCGCGACCCCGAGGTCCGGCGCGTCGTCAAGGCCTCCATCGAGGACTACTGGCGGGGCGAATTCTCCTACGGCGGCAAGACCCTGCGCTTGCGCGCGCGCGTGACGATACGCCCCCTGGCCGAAGGCGAGCCCTTCGCACCGGAGCGCCTCCAGCTCGTAGACGGCAAGGATGCGGATTTGACCTCGGTCACCTCGGAATCGCGCGTGACCCTCAGCCGCCTCTTCCGCTACGACACCCCCGCCCACGAGTTCGGCCACGTCCTGGGGCTGGTCGACGACTATCGGGAAGATTACGACCCCGGGACCAGGTCCGCCGTCTACACCCGGCTGCCGGGCAGCCTGATGAGCTCATCCGACGGCAGCCTCCAGCCGCGGCACCTCAAGCTCGCCTACCAGCTTCTGCGCCGGCGCCGCCTGGTCCGGCCGGACTGAGCGGCGCTCAGGCGGACCGCGGACCGCGGACGCGGTGCTCCAGTTGCTCCGGCAGGACGATGGATAGCTCCACGAAACCCGCGAAGCGTCCGTCCCGGAACCACGGCGACTGGTGGACGAGCTTGCGGCGGCCCTCCTTCTCGACCGTGTAGGTGTTGGGCGAGCGGCTCGCGAACAGGGCCTTCAGGCGCGAGCGCGCCGGCTCGGGGTGGCAGTCGAGCAGGTTCCGGCCGATCAGGGTCCGGCCGCCCTCTTTCTTGAAGACCCCGGCGGCGGCGCGGTTCATGGCCAATATCGCGCCGTTCTCGTCGCAAACCGTTATCGCGGACGGCAGTTCCTCGGCCCAAGCCTGGCTGTCCATGGTCCAATTATAGTCTTATTGATATCTTTCCTGCCGGGTTGGTATGATAACGCCATGCGGCGCTGGTTGCTGGCTGTCGCGGGAGGGGCGTTCCTCTTCGTCATCGCCGCCGCCGGCTTCCACCGCCACGACGACGTCCGCGCGAGCGACGACTGCGCCGTTTGCCTGGCCGCGACGCAGACTCAGCGCCATGCCCCGGCCGACGCTCCATCGATTTGCCGAAGCTGCGCCGCCGTCGCGCTGCCGCAGGCCGCGACTCCCGCGCCGGCGGCCCGCCGCCCCTCCCGCGCCCGCTCGCGCGGCCCGCCGCGCGCCTGATTCCCCCGCCGGGCTTGGCGCACGGGCGCAGGCCGCGCCCGATATCAGCAACCAGGAGGATTTCATGCGTCTCATTTCGCTCGCGTCGCCGTGCCTGCTCCTCGCGGCCGCCGCGGCGCAAAGCCCGGCGGCTTTGTCCGAGGACCGGCTCCAGTCGCTGGAGGAGCGCCTGACCAAGCTGGAAGGCGCCCCGGCCAAGACCTCCCTCTCGGCGTTCAACCCGGCCCTGGGCCTGGCCCTGGATTTCGTCCTGCGCGACCGCGACGGCAAGGCCAACTTCCTCTTCCGCTCGGCCGAGGTCAACCTGGAGGCCCCCGTGGACCCCTTCCTCAAGGGCTGGGCCATCGTCAACGGCAGCGCCGACGGCGTCGAGGTCGAGGAGGCCGCCCTGGAGACTACCGCCCTGCCCGGCAACCTCACCGTGACCGGCGGGAGACTCTTCGCCGACTTCGGGCGCTTCCCGCACTTCCACGATCACGAGCTGCCCGTCATCGACCGGCCCCGCTCCATCGACAGCTTCGTGGGAGGAGAATCCCGGGCGGACGGCGTGGAGTTGAGCTATCTTTTCCCGACCGAGGCCTACCTGCGCGCCGTCCTGGGCGCCTACGACAAGCTCGGCTCGGAGAACGACCGCGTCGACATCGCCGAGGGCCGCCCTTTCGACGAGTTCACCTATCTGGGGCGCCTGAGCGCCTACCAGGATATCGGCGCCGACCACTCCGTGGAACTCGGCGCCAGCTGCGCCTGGACGCCCAAACGCGGCGTGGTCGAGGACGCGGCGGTCACCGGCAACGCCTTCGCCGAGAGCACGCGCAAGAACACCTGGCGCACCCTCGGCGGCCTGGACCTGACCTACCGCTACCAGCCCGCCGCCGGCGGACTCTACCGCGGCGCGGTCTGGGGCACGGAGGTCCTCGCCAACAACGAGCGCAGGTTCGGTCCGACGACGCGGCTGCCGACCGACCGGGTACGGGCCTTCTCGGGCTATTCCTACCTCTGGCTGAAACTGGGCCGGCGCTGGCGTCCCGGCGCGCTGGCGGACCTGGCCGAGGACCTGGACGCCGCCCGCGCGATCACCCGGACCTACACGGCCTTCCTCACCTGCGACGTCACGGAGTTCCAACGCCTGCGCCTGGCCTATTCCCGCGAGACCGGCAACGCCGGCCGTCCGGAGGCGGACATCGTGGGCTTGCAGTGGACGGGGATACTGGGCCATCACGTCCACGGCTTCCGCGACCGATAGTATCCCTGTTTTCATGGAGAACGTCATGAATAAAAGCCGGCTCGCCCTTGCCGCACTCCTTCTCGCCCTCGCCGCAAGGCCGGCGGCCGCGAAACTGCGCGTCGTGGCCACCATCCCGGACCTGGCCGACGTCTCCCGGCGCGTGGGCGGCGGCCTGGTCTCGGTCGACTGCCTGGCCCGGGGCCCGGAGGACATCCACCAGGTCGTCATGCGGCCCAGCTTCGTCTCCAAGCTGAATCGGGCCGACGCGGTGGTCTATCTGGGCTTATCGGTCGAGCACTCCTTCCTGCCCGGCCTGCTCGACGCCGCGGCCAATCCCCGCATGCGCGAGGATCCGGCCGTCCTGGGCTGCGCCGGGCCGGGCTGCATCGACTGTTCCGCGGGCGTGCGCGTGCTGCAAAAACCCGATAGCCTCAGCCGCGCCGAGGGCGAGCTGCACCCGCAAGGCAACCCCCATTACAACCTGGATCCCGAGGACGGGCTACTCATCGCCCGCAACATCGCGGCGGGCTTCTCGCGCCTGGACCCGGCCCACGCCGCGGACTACGAACGGAACCTGGCGGCCTTTCTGGACGAGCTCAAGACCAGGATCGCGGAGTGGAAGAAAGCGGTCGCGCCGCTCCAGGGGCTCAAGGCCGTCTCCTATCACAAGGACGTGGCCTACCTGGGCCGGTTCACCGGGCTCGATTTCATCGACACGATCGAGCTCAAGCCCGGCGTGGCGCCCACGCCGACGCACCTGGCCAGGCTGGTCCGGGAGATGCAGGACCAGGGCGTCAAGCTCATCGTGCGCGAGCAGCAGTACGAAAGCCGGACCACGGCCTGGCTCGCCGGCCGCACCGGAGCCAAGGTCGCCGTCATCGGGACCATGGCCGACGCCTTGCCCGGGACCGAAACCTACGTCAAGTTCTGCGCCCGCAACATCCAGGCCCTTTTGGACGCGGCCCGATGAGCGACAAGCCCCTGCTGGCCTTGCGCGGCGCCGCGGTCGGCTACGGCGCGCAGCCGCTGCTCTACGGAGTCGACCTCGAGGTCAACCGGGGCGACTTTTGGGGGATACTCGGCTTCAATGGCTCGGGGAAGACGGCCCTGCTCAAGACCCTGCTGGGGCTTCTGCCCGTCCGTGGGGGGCGGCGCGCGAAGCACGACCGGCCGCGCTTCGGCTACGTCCCCCGGAAGGAAAGGCCCGACACC
>JAQUMZ010000113.1 GCA_028717865.1 Elusimicrobiota bacterium
GCCGACCGGCAGCTCGTCGCCCCGGCCGGCCATGAGCTCCCGCGTGAAATTGCGCACGAACTCCGGGGCCGAGCCCGGCAGCTCGACGCCGCGGCGGCGCGTCGCGTCGGGCCGCGCGGGCACCTCAACGCGGCGCAGGTGGCGCAGGGCCTGCTCCACCACCCGGAAATTGCGCTCCACGAGCTCCTCGCTTTTGCCGCCGTAGGTCTTGCGTATCGCGGCCTTGACGAGCTCCAGGTAGCCCGGCAGGAGCTTGGTGATCTCGAAGAAGCAGACCTGCATGACGGTGTTTATGCGCGGCCCCAGGCCCGCGGCCCGGGCCAGGATATAGGCGTCTATGGCGTAGAACGCGAGCTTCTTGTCGATGAGCGCCAGCTGGGCCTCCCGTGGCAGGTTGGCGAAGGCTTTCTCCGGCTCGGAGGTGTTGAGCAGGAAGGTCCCCCCGGGCGCGGCCAGACCGAGGACGTCGACCCGCTCCAGGAGTTGCGGGGCGTGGCAGGCCACGAACTGGGCCTGCCGGATGAGGTAGGTCGAGCGTATGGGCTTGGGGCCGAAGCGAAGATGGGAGACGGTCAGGGAGCCCGACTTCTTGGAATCGTATACGAAATAACCTTGCGCGTGCAGATCGGAGTGCTGCGCGATGATCTTGATGGTGTTCTTGTTGGCGCCCACCGTGCCGTCGGCGCCGAGCCCGAAGAAAACCGCGCGGGTGGTCTCCGGCGCCTCGGTCGAGAATTCGGATTCGTAGTCGAGCGAGAGCCGCGTCACGTCGTCCTTGATGCCGACCGTGAAGCGCGGCTGGGGCTCGCCGCGGGCCAGTTCCGCGAAGACCGCCGCGGCCATGGCGGGCGTGAATTCCTTGGAGGCCAGGCCGTAGCGCCCGTTGATCGCGCGCGGCATGCGCGCCCAGGGCGTCTGGCCGCCCGCCCAGGCCTCCTGGAGGGCGGTCGCGACGTCCAGGAAAAGCGGCTCGCCCGGCGCCCCCGGCTCCTTGCAGCGGTCGAGCGCCGCGACGGCGCGCACGGTCCGGGGCAGGGCCCGGAGCAGGGCCGGCGCGCAGAAGGGCCGGTAGAGGCGGACCTGGAGCACGCCCACCCGTCCGCCGCGGGCGTTGATGGCGTCGGCGGCCTCCTGCGCCGCGCCCGCCCCGGAGCCCATGAGCATGATGACGCGCTGGGCCTCGGGGTGGCCGTAATAGTCGAAGAGGCGGTAGGCGCGTCCGGTTCGCTTGGCGAAGCGGTCCATGACCGCCTGGGTCTTCTCCGGGCAGTCGAAATAGAAGGGGTTGGCCGCTTCCCGGCCCTGGAAGAACACGTCCGGATTCTGCGAGCTGCCCTTGAGCGCGGGCCGCTCCGGGTCCAGGGCCCGGGCGCGCAGACGCCGCACGGCCGGCTCGTCGACCAGGGCCCGGAAGTCGTCCTCGCCGAGGGTCTCGATCTTGTGCACCTCGTGGGAGGTCCGGAAGCCGTCGAAGAAGTGCAGGAAGGGGATGCGGCTTTCCAGGGCGGCCAGATGGGCCACGGCGGCCAGGTCGTGCGCCTCCTGGACCGAGCCCGAGGCCAGCATGGCCAGGCCCGCGCCCCGCGCGGCCATCACGTCGGAGTGGTCGCCGAAGATCGAAAGGGCGTGGGTCGCCAGGGAGCGCGCCGCGACGTGCGCCACGAACGGGGAGAGCTCGCCCGCGATCTTGTAGAGCACGGGGATCTTGAGCAGAAGGCCCTGCGAGGCGGTGAAAGTGGCGGTCAGCGCCCCGCCGGTCACGGCGCCGTGGGCCGCGCCCGCGGCGCCGGCCTCGCTCTGCAGCTCCACGACGGCGGGCACCGAGCCCCAGATGTTCTTGGCGCCTTTGGCGGCCTGGTCGTCGCACCACTCCCCCATGTTGGAGGCGGGGGTGATGGGGTAGATGGCGATGACCTCGCTCAACGCGTAGGCCGAGCGCGCCGCGGCTTCATTGCCGTCTATGGGTAGCGTTTCCGGCATGAGTCCCAAGGACAGATGCTACCAGGGGGGGGTCAAAACCGAATCAAAGGAGCCCGGTTTTTAAAAACTTCAATAACTCCTAACGACTTCGGAGAAAAGCAAAAAAAGCAAGGAACGTCCCCCCTCTTATGACTTGAGGAGGTCCCGCAAGGCGGCTTCGTAACGCTCGCGCTTGAGGGCGGAGAGGGCTTCCAGGGGGTCGCCGTTTTCGGCCGCGGCGCGAGTGGCGATCGCGCGGATGGCCTCGCTGTCCAGCACGACCACCGGCTCGACGCCTTCCCGCTCGGCCTGGGCCTTGCGCCACAGGCGCAGGCGCTCGAAGAGCCGGCGTTCCTTGCCGCCGCGGCGGACGACCGCGCGCGCCGGCTCCCGGGGCGGCTCGGCCGCGGCACCCCGCTTGACGGCGTGCAGCAGGGGCGAGCCGAAGCGCCGCAGCAGGTAGGGCGTCATGCCCCGGACGGCCGCCAGGGACTTGTCGTCGGCGGGCATGGCCGCGGCCAGCCGGACCAGCAGGTCCTCGGACATGATCCGGAAGGTGGCGCGGTCCGCGTCCCGTCCCTGGCGCTCGCGCCAGAGGTAGAGCTCGCGCAGGCAGGCCAGCTGCCGACCGGAGAGCCGGTTGCGCCCGCGCAGGCGCCAGAAGCCGTCCGGGTCGAAGCCTCGGATCACGGGCTCGATCTTGGCCAGCTGGAGGCAGGCTTCCCGGGCGTCGTCGTCGCGGCCTTTGGCGCGCAGCTGGGCCTTGAGAATGTCGGAGAGCCGCAGCAGGTAATGCGTGTCCATTTGGGCGTAGCGCAGCTGGGCCTGGGTCAGGGGGCGCAGGCCCCAGTCCGCGCGCTGGAGCTTCTTGGAGAGGGTCACGCCGAAGTGCCGGGCGATGGCGGCGGCCAAGCCGAGCTCCTTGACGCCCAGTATGCGGCCGGCGATCATGGTGTCGAAAAGGTTCTCGAACTGGAAGCCGTAGTCGCGCTTGAGGCAGAGGACGTCGTATTCCCCGGCGTGGAAGACCTTCTCTATGGCCGGATTGGCCATCAGCCGGCCGAGCGCCGAGAGGTCGCGGATCGCGATGGGATCCACGATGAAGTCCTCCCGGGCGGAGGATATCTGCAGCAGGCAAACCTTCTCCTGGTAGGCGTAGAAGCCGTTGGACTCGGTGTCGAAGGCCAGCCGGGGCTCCCGGGCCAGTTCCTCGACGACTTCCTCCAGGTGCTCCCGCGCGGTGACTTCGGTGGCGGGGGTGATGTCTTCGCCTGGAGGGGGCTGGGTCATGTCAATCGCCGCAGAGGCGGCTTAGCTCCTGGGAGCGCTGGGTGGCGGTGACGATGGCGTCTATGAGCACGCTGCGCAAACCCTTGGCCTCGAGCATGTGTATGGCGTTGATCGCGGTTCCGCCGGGGGTGGTGACCTCGTCCTTCAGGATCGCGGGGTGCTTGCCGGTCTCGATGACGAGCTTGGCCGAGCCCAGCACGGTTTGCGCGGCGAGCCGCGTGGCCACGTCGCGCGGCAGGCCCATCTTGACGCCGCCGTCGATCATCGCCTCGATGACCATGAAGATGTAGACCGGCCCCGTGCCGGAGAGCCCGGTCACGGCGTCCAGTGCGCTTTCCGGCAGCGCGACCACCTTGCCCACCGAGGAGAATATCTTCTCCGCGGCCGCCAGGTCCTTCTCGCCCGCGTGCGCCCCGGCCGCCACGGCGGTGGCGCCGGCGTCCACGAGGCAGGGGGTGTTGGGCATGGCGCGCACGATCGGGCAGGGCTGGCCCAGCTTGCGGCCGATGGTCTGGGTGGTTATGCCGGCCATGATGCTGATGACCAGCTGCGAGGGCTTGATCACCGGGGAAAGTTCCTCGAGCACGGCGGGGCAGACCTGGGGCTTGACCGCCAGGATGACCACGTCCGCCTCCGCGGCCGCCTTCGCGTTGTCCGTGGTCGCGCCGACGCCCCATTGCTTCTTGAGCTCGGCCAGGGCCCGCTCGTCGCGGCGCGAGACGACGATGTTCTTGGGCGCGGTGAGCTTGGCGCGCAGCATGCCGCCGGCCAGGGCCGAGCCCATGTGCCCCGCCCCGATCACGGCTATCCTTTTGTTGGTGAGCATGTTGGTCTTGGATGAAAAACCGAAAAACCCGGCGCCTGCGCGGCGTCTCGGGTTTCGCCTGTTAGAATGGTATAACAAGACGCGGGCCGGGGGCAAGGCGCGCGCCCCGGGCCCGGCTATGGTTTCAGCTCTGGCGCAGGGGTTCTGGCTCGGTCTGGCCGTGGGGCCGCAGTGCTTCATGTCCTGCGCGCCCGTGGTCGTCCCGCTGCTTTGCGCCGAGGGCCGGCCGGGACTGGGGGCCAACGCAGCGGCCCTGGGCCGCTTTCTGGCCGGCAGGCTCGCGGCCTATCTCCTGCTCGCCGCGGCGGCCGCGGCCGCGGCGGCCGCCTTGAGCGGAGCCGCGCGGTGGCTGCCGCCCGCGGGGTCCGCGGTCGCGGGCGTGCTTCTTTTGGCCTACGCATGGAGAGGCGGGCGTCGCGGCTGCTGCGCCGCCACGGGCCGGCCGGCCCTGGCCTTGGGCTTTCTGACCGGAGCCGGTCTCTGCCCGGCCCTCCTCGCGGCATTGACGGCGGTGCTGGCTTCCGACGGGCCCGGCCGCGGCGCCTTGTTTTTCGCGGCTTTCTTCGCGGCCACCTCGCTTTATCTTCTGCCCGTGCTGGGGGTTTGGCCGTGGCTTTCCAGCCCGCGCGTCAGGCTGGCGGGAAGGCTCGGGCTGGCCGCCGCCGGTTTGTGGCGTCTGGCGGCGGCCGGCGGCATGGTGGGTCTGTGGCGCTGGGCGTGAGCGCGGTGCCCACGCCCAGCGCCGCGAGTCAGGTCTTGCTCTCCGGGTGGCCGACGATCGACTTGAAGGCGCTCGCCACCTGCTCCTTCTTGCGCAGGGCCTGATCCTTTATCCCGGCGAGCATCTCGGCGCCGGCGTCGCGCTTGTCGCGGACCCAATCGCCGATCTGCTCCCGGGTTTCCGATCCCGACTTGGGCGCGATGAGCACGCCTACGATCACGCCCACCAGGGCTCCCACCGAGGCTCCCAGCAGGGTGCTGAACAAGGGGAAGCCCGTTTTTTCCTGTCTCCGCTCTTGAGTTTCCATTGGTTTGTCCTCCTTTTATATAGTCTGAAATCGGCGGCTCAAGGCCGCGTCAAGCGGCCGCCCGCCAGCCGTGACGGCGCCGGCCGGCCGGGCCCCGGCGTTTCGGGCCGGCCGGCCGCATGCTCGGCGCGACCGCCAGCGCGCCCACGAATATCCCCGCCGCGGCGCCGAGCGCCGAGGCGGCCGCTACGAACGCGAGCTTGCGCGCAGCCGTCATGGGAGTCCCTCCGTATTGAGCTTAGCCGGGAGGCGTCAAGCCGTGGTCAAGCCGGGAGGCAGCGGCTCGTTTAGGGCAGGGAAGACAGCCAACGAGGCTGCTTTGAAAAGGTAAGACGTTTTCAAAGTTGACTGATCAAAGTTGACTGATCTTGACAGCCGCCGCCAGGCTGGTATAATAATCCCGCCCGCGCCGGGGGCAAAACGAGATGATCCTTTCCTCGCTCCTCGGCGTTTTTTTATGCCCCGTATTTTCGGGGGGCTTCCTCCCCGACCGGGCCGATCCCGATCCCCTGCCCGGACCCGACGCGGAGTGCGACCACCCCGAGCTGGCCCTGCATCCCTGGCTGGCCGCGACCGTTTCCAGGCCGGTTTTCGCGCGCCGGACTCCGGCCGCGCGTCCGGCCGCCGCGCCCGAGGCGCCCGCCTACGACGTCATGACCGAGTTCGAGCGGCTGGGGGAGAATATGCGCGACTCGGTGGCCGCTCCGCCGAGCCTGGAGCGCTTCCTGCGGGAGATCCAGGACCAGAACATCCGCGGGCGGGCCGCGGCCGTCGGCGTCTTCGCTTATCCCGGGAACTTCGCGGCCATACCCTACGTCAGCGCCGTCTTGTTCCGCGTCGACGAGCAGCCTGTGGTGCGCGTGGCCGCGGCCGAGGGCTTGGGCCGCATCGGCGACCCCAGGGCCTGGCGCTTCCTGGCCCGGGCGCTGGACGATCCCGACGCGCGCGTCAGGTACGCCGCCGCCGCGGCGCTGATCCGCGTGGCGGCCGCGCTGTCCCGCGGCCGCCGCGCCTTCGAGCTGGCGCGCAAGGGCGGCTTGGAGGAGACCGTCTCTTTATACCGCCCGCTGCGCGACTCCCGGCCCCTGGTGCGCGCGGCGGCGGCCCTGGCCTTGGCGCGCGCGCCCAGCGCGGCCGGCGTCGTCCTGCTGGAAGCCGCCTTGGACACGGAAAAAGACCGTTCGGTGCGGACGGTCTTGTCCTGGGCCCTGCCCCGGGCCCGGTCCTAGTTCTCGCCCGCTCCGGGCGTCCAGCCCTCGGCGCCGGCCGCCAGCACGATGCGCGCGCAGGCCTCGGCGTCGGAGAGGGCCTCATGGTGGTTGAGCGGAATCTTGAGCTTCCGGCAGACCATGGGCAGCTGGGTGGGGAATATGGACCAGGTCTTGCGCGCGAGCTGGACCGTGCAGACGAAGGGCGTGCGCGGCGGCTCGATGCGCGCCGCCCGGCAGCAGGCCTCCAGCACCCGGCGGTCGAAGCTGGCGTTGTGCGCGGCCAAGAACTTCACGCCCTCCAGTTCCCCGGCGATCTGGGGCCAGAGGTGGGCGAAGTCCGGCTCCAGGCAGACCTGGCCCCAGGTGATGCCGTGTATGTAGGTGTAAAGGAAGCTGGCCCGGGGCGGGCGGATGAGGCGGTGGAAACGTTTGGCCACGCGGCCGCGGCGGACCCGGACTATCCCCAGCGCGCAGGCGGAATCGGGCCCCGCGTCGGCGGTCTCGAAGTCTATGGCGGCGAAATCCAGGGCGGCCTTCATCGCTTTGCCTTCCGGGCCAATCCGTAGGCGGCGTGCAGGGCGCGCAGGGCGGCCTC
This sequence comes from Elusimicrobiota bacterium, assembly GCA_028717865.1. Taxonomy (GTDB): domain Bacteria; phylum Elusimicrobiota; class Elusimicrobia; order UBA1565; family UBA9628; genus UBA9628. The sequence continues at coordinate 6,910 of JAQUMZ010000113.1, forward strand.
GCCGTGCCGGGCGTCGACCACGGCGGAGACGCGCAGGTCCGAAGCCGTGATCATGTGGATGTTTATCCGGTGCGCGGCCAGGGCCTCGAACATCTTGGCCGCGACCCAGGGATGGTGGCGGAAGCCCGTGCCCACGGCCGAGATCTTGGCTACCTGGTCGTGGATGTCCACGCGCGCGCCCAGGCGCCGCGCGATCTTGACCAGCGCGGCTTGCGCCTTGGCGGCGAAGGCGCGGGGCGTCATCAGCGAAATCGCGTTGTAGCCCTCGCGCGAGGGGGCGGACTGCACGATCATGTCCACCGGGACGGGCACGGCCGCCAGGGCCGAGAGCACCTGCGCCGCCACTCCGGGGCGGTCGGGCAGGTCGGCGACGTTGAGGCGCACCTCGCTTCTATCCAGGGCCAGAGCGGAGACGAAGGCCTTTTCCAGCATGCGGTCCTCCTTGGGTACGATCCAGGTGCCCGGCTGGGGATGGAAGGCCGAGCGGACGTGAATGCGGATATTGAAGCGCTCCGCGACTTCTATGGAGCGCGGCTGCATGACCTCGGCGCCCGCCCCGGCCAGTTCCAGCATCTCCTCGCCGGTTATGCGCGCGAGCTTTCGGGCCTCGGACACGATCCGGGGGTCGGCGGTATATACTCCCTTGACGTCGCTGTATATCTCCGCTTCCTTGGCGCGCAGGGCGCTGGCCAGGGCCACGGCGGTCAGGTCCGAGCCGCCGCGGCCCAGCGTGGCCACGTCGGCCTGCGGGGTGACGCCCTGGAAGCCCGCGACCACCACGATGCGCCCGGCCCGCAGCTCGCGCAGGATCTTGGCGCGGCGCACGCGCACGATCTGGGCGCGGGTGTGATCGGGGCTGGCCTCGATGCCGGCCTGGGCCCCGGTCAGGGAGACCGCCGGGGCGCAGAGCGCGCGGCAGGCCATGG
>JAQUMZ010000114.1 GCA_028717865.1 Elusimicrobiota bacterium
CAGGAAGGCGCTACGGCGTAGCCGCCCTCCGTCCAGGGATTGGCGGTCGCCGTTATCTGGAAGGAGGGAGCCAGCAGGTTGGCGTTGGCGACGTTGATCAATTCTCCGGTGACGGCGTCCTTGAGCCGGCCCACGAGATAGGCCGCCCGCCTCATCAGCACGTTCTGGCCCGGAAGGTTGGTAGCCAGGCCGTTGGCCGCCAGGCCGGGGTCGGGGAACCGGACCGGCAGGCCCACGTACTTGACCGGGTATTGGGTTCCTTCCACGGTCAGGGAATAGAAGTCATTCGCGGGCAGATTGGAGAAGCTGTAGTCCACCGCGTTGGCGGTCAGGCCCGCGGCCGCGTCGCCCAGGTAAACGTAGGTGGAGCGCACCACCTCCTGGCGCCGGTTGCGCAACGTGGCTCGGAGCACGCGGGCGTCCTGGATGCCGCCGTCGAGGGATATCGTTCCGGACACGGAATAACCGTCGCGCAACACGATGTTCAAGGCGCTGACGTTCGAGGAAACGCGCACCGTCGCGCCCACGGCCGGAACCGCGATGGCGCAGGTCGCGCACGAGCGCAGGTTCTCCGTGCGCACGTAATAAACGCCCGCCGGGACGCTCGATATCGTGAACAGCCCGCCCTCGTTGAGGAAGCCCACCCGGGTGTTGGCCGCGTCGTAGACGGTCGAGATCGCGACGTTGTAGCTGGCGGCGTCCTGGCGGACGGCCAGGACCCGGGCCAGGCTCGTAGGCAGAGCGGCCGGCCAGCCTACGGGCGCGTAGTTGGTGGCGTTGGCCGCCAGCTTGGGGTTGGTATTGAACAGCGGGTTGGATATCTGATTGATGATGGACCCGGATATGGAGTAGGTCTGCGCCGTAAGATCGATGAAGACCGTGGTCGTCGAGCCGTTGACCGCCGCCACCCTCTGTTTGCGGACCTCGCCCGTGCGCTTGTAGAGCAGGGTGATGTCCATGGTCTCGGTGTTGAGGTTGTAGACCGCGAAGGTGCCCGTGGATTGGTCGGCCGGGCAGTACCCTAGGCCGTTAAGCGCCGCGTCCCCGGGCTGGCAGCGGAAATTGATGTCGGCCATGGTCGGGAAGGCCGGGACGATCTCCTCCCGTCCCACCTCGTCGGGGCGCGCCGAGGCGACGACCTTGCGCACCATGTCCACGGACAGGAAATCCGAGGCGCCGGCCGGCAGCAGTATGGTGCCCCGCAGCACCCCGGAGCTCTCGATGAAGTTGAAACTGCACGGCGCCGGCGCCGCCTCGGTCACCACCAGCAGGGGCAGTTCGCGGTCGGCCTCCAGGCGCAGGCTTGTGCCCGTCTCCACGCGGGCGTAGAGCTGGTAGGTGGCGCCCGCGTCGAGGCCCTTGAGGGTGTAGACCACCGGGTCCGCGGAATTGCCGCCGGTCACGTAGACCATGGTGGACCCGAAATTGGACGAGTTGGGAGCCCAGGCGTTGACGTAGAGGACGGGAGTCTGCCCGGACGTATCGCCCCCCACGACCACCGTGCCCGTGATCTGAGCGCCCTCGGAGAAGGCGCCGAAATTGACCGCCACGTCGCTGGAGGCGGGCACGGCCACCGTCGTTACCAGGGCGGCGTAGCCGCCGGTGTTGGCGCGCACGGTGTAGGTGCCCGGATCGAGGCTGAATATCCGGTACGGCCCGCTCGGCACGCCAGCCGGCAAATAGACGCCTCCGTAGCCGCCGCCCGCCACGCTCATGGTCGAGGTCGGCCCGGCGCTGACCGAGATCTGCCGGCCCTCGATATTGGCGGGCACGGTGACCGTCCCGTATATACTGCTCTTGCGGGCGAACTCGGGCAGGAGCACCCGAGCCCCGAGCGCGGGCACGAAGACCGTCGCGGTGGACTTGTCGAAACCCGCGAAAGCGGCCTCCACCGAATAAGTCCCCACCGCGACGTTGAATTTCAGATTGGTCCGCACGACGAAGGTCGAGAGCCCCGCGTCCCAATGCCCGCCGTCGTCGAAGGTGGTGGACCCCGACGGCAGGCGCATCGGGGAGAACAGCGTCTGCGCGAAAACCGTGGTGCCGGAGGATCGCACCATCACGTTGCCCCAATTCTCTCCCGCCGAGGAGAAGCTCACGCCGAAGGCGGCGCTGGAGATCGAGGGCACGACGCTGAGCACCGGGGCGCGGGCCATGAGCACGTCAAGCCCGAGATTGGCGTTGAGGTAGGCCGTGGCCGCCGCCGACAAGGCGGTGAAGGTGGACACCGCCCCGCCCGCGTCGATCGTCAAACTCAGGCTGGCGTCGAGGAAGTCTTCCCGGCCGATGAAGACGTTATAGGCGCCGGCCGCCACGCCGGAGAAGAAGTAATTGCCGCCGCCGTCGGTCTCGGTGTACATCGAGCCGTTGGAACCGTAGATATTTATGCGCGCCTTGGCCAGCGGGGCGTAGGGCGGCTGCCCGTTGCCCAGGTCGTAGAAGCGCCCGGCCAGCTGCGGCACGGTCACGCGCGCGCTGAGCCGGTCGTCGTGAATCCCGCCGTAGCCTCCGACCTCGACGCGCAGGTAGTAGAGCCCGTTGGGCACGCGCACGCCGTTGTTGAGCCACGGGCTGTAGCGGCCGTCCCAGGCCACGGAACCGAGCCCCGGCTGGCCCCAGCCCCAGCTCTCCCAGACCGGGCTGGGCCAGACGCCCTCCTTGAAGGGCATGGAACTGACCAGCACGTGCCAGCCCTGGGCGGCGTCGCCGAGCCTGAAATTGACGAAGGCCTGGTCCTCGGCCCCGTCGTTGTTGGGCGTGATGACGGCGTAAGTCCCGCCCAGGTCCGAGGCCGCGGTCGAGATGGAGACTCCGGTCAGGGCGTTCTCCGGCAGGACGGAGAAGCCGTAGTAGAAAGTCGCCTGGCCGGTCAGATCGAAGAAGGCTTCTATGCTCCTATATCCGGTCGAATTGGCCAGCACGTAGTAGGCGGCGGTCGATCGGCCCGCGGCGAAGCCCACCGCGACTTCGGTCGAAAGGGCCAGGGTCGGGCTCGTGGAGAGCCCCACCGCGTCGTCGTAGGCGTCGTAGAGGTAGGTGGTCTGGCTGAAGCGCTTGGCGCGCAGGAGCACCGTCTCGTCGGAGGCCACGGCGGCGCGGTTGCCGCACAGGTCCCGGGCCTCCAGCGTCTGCGCCCCGGAGAGCGCGCCGCGCTTGAGCGAGAAGAAGGGATTGGCAGGCTGGACCATGGCCGCCGGCCCGGGGACCACGGCCAGGGTCAGGTCCGCGGCGCCCGCGAAGAGCGCCTGCGGCGCCACCTGGCCGTTCTGGGCGCTGACCACGGAGAAGACCGCGGTGGAGGTCAGGCACGGCGCCCAAGTCGGGCCGTAGGTGAACTTGATCTGCTGTCCGGATGCCAGCGCGATCCCCGGGCTGGCGAAGGCGGACTGGCCCTGCTTGGTCACCGCCAGCGCCCCGCCGCCCACGATCTCGGCCGTCACCGCGGCGCCCCATTCCGGCCAGGCGAAGCCGGCGGGCACCACGAACCCGACCTTGCCGTCGGCCGCGATGCCGCTGGCGCCCGCGGTGTAGGTTATCTCCGCGGTGAAGAACTGGGTTCCCGCCGCCGTCGACTTGGGACCGATGAAGGCGGTCCCTTCGCCCGCCGCCCCCGCCGTCGCGGCCCAGGGATCGCGCAGCTCGAAGTCCGCGTTCTGGATATAGGCGCCCATGCCGGCGTAAAGCGCCTCGACGCCCTGGCGGTTGGGAGAGTAGGCACCCTTGGGCTCGTCCGGATCCTGCTGGAAGTCACCGTCGAGGTCCATGTAGGCCCGGATGAAGTACGACACGCCGCCGGGCACCGCGGCGTCGTAGGCCCCGGCGCCGCCGGGCAGTTCGCGCAGCGCCGAGGGCAGGCCTTGGAAGGAGCTGTTGGACCAGAGCTCGACGCGCACCGGCCCGAACCGGGTCCCGGAGGAGGAAATGACGCCGGTGATATAGGCCTGCCCGGAAACCGCGCGCGGATAGATCGTGATCCTGGCACCCTTGACCGCCTGGCCGCTCTGCAGGAAGATCGGGGCCTTGAGCCCGCCGTCCTGCTCCGTGCCGCCGAAATTGCCGCCGTCCTCCCCGTCGTCGGGCGCGAGATTGGCGTTGACGTCCGCGAAGGCGCCCAGGTAATAGCTGGTCCCGGTCGGCAGGTCCAGGAACGTGAAAGCCCGGGTGGTGGACAGCACCTGGTAGGCCAGGGCGCTGGCGGTGGAGAAGTCCGGCCCGTTGAACAAGGCGACCAGGATATTGCCGCCCTGGCTGCCCAGGTACTCGACGTCGCCGGAGATCGAGCCCAGAGTGGCCTGGGAGCCCTTGAGCTGAAGCTTGAAGGCTCCCGTGGTCCCCTGATAGGCCGAGGCGGCGATGGTGTAGAGCCCGTCCGCGGGGAGCACGAGGTTGCTGATGCGGGCGTTGCCGTTCCCGGCCGAGTCGTCGTCGGAAGCCAGCAGGCGGCCGTTCGGGTCATAGAGCATGAGGTAGTCGTCGTAGAAGCCCGTGGCGGTCATCTCCATGGTCACCGGCTGGCCGCGCCGGCCCGCGAAGGTGTAGAGCCTCTGATAGGCGCCGCCGTGGTCCGGGGCCGGGCAGTCCGCGGCGCAGAGCGCATCGCCGACCGTGGAGTCCAGCGCGATGGCGCGCCGGTCGCAGAAGGCCAGATTGAGGTTCGGGACGGTCGCGGTCGCGAAATACACTCCGCCGGCGGTGGAGTAGGCGACGGGTTCGCCCGCGTCCGGCACCAGGTTCTCGTTGGGATCGATGAAGGCCTGTATGCGGTAGTTGCCGGTCTGGAGGTTGTTGAAAAGGTACGGCGTCGCAAGCCCGAACGGCGCGGTGGAGAAGCGCACGGCCGTCTCGCGGGCCGCGTCCGCGGGATCGGGCCCCAACAGTACGGCGCGAACCGTGCCCGAGCTCACCTGCGTCCCGCCGTAGGTCAGGCGGCCCCAGATCGCCCGGGTGGCCGTCTGCGTCGTGACCGCGATCGTCTCGCCGGCCGCCGCCGAGGACCCGGTCTCGTTGCCGTTGAGGCGCAGGGTGATCCAGTCCAGGTTGTTGCCGTTGTTGACCGCGCCCGCCACGTACACCCGGGAGGAATCGTAGACCGCCAAGCTGAATGGGAAGTCCTCGAGCCCCAGCCCGCCGTCGAAAGACCGCTGCCCGACCAGGCGCAGGCCGCCGTCGTAATGCAACAGCCGTATGTCGCCGCCGTTGCCCGGGACTTCCCAGACCTCGTACACGTGGCCCGCGCCGTCGAGACCCATGTTGCCCATGCCGCCCTTGAAATGGACGATCACGGATGAATACGCGGCGGAGGCCAGTTGGACCAGGCTGGGGTCGAACTTATAGGTCGCCGCGTAGGCCTGGCCCGAGGGCACGAAGCTCATGAACAGGCTGCCGCCGGGATCGGCCGCCAGGTTTACCTCCACATCCTCCGGAAGGTTCAGGCTGGTCACGTCCCGGGAGATCACGGCGGAGAGGTCCGCCGAGAACTTGAGCAGCGCCACGGCGCGGCCGGCTCCGAAATCGTCGGCCTTGCGGTAGGCCAGGGCGTAGACTTCCCCGGTCACGGGGTGTACCGCCAAGCCCAGGACGTTGAGGTCGGTTCCGCACGACCCGCCCGCGCACGCGGGGAAGAGATAGGTGCCGGTGGCCACGGCCACCAGGGTATCCGGAACGTACTTGACGACCTTGATGCCCGTCTCCTGCGCGGCGTAACCGGCCGCGAAAACATGGGCTCCGGGCGTACCCGAGGAAGCGATGCTGCGGAATGATCCCACCCCCCCCGCCGGCGTGAAACCGGTCACGTTGAAATCAGAGTCCAACCGGGTCAGGGTGGCCGTGGTCATGCCGCCGGAGTAGCCGGCCTCCAGGCGTCCGCCAATGAACACGCGGCCGGCGGTATCGGCGATCAAAGCCTCGGGGCCCTCGCCGCCGGAGGAGGCCAGGGTCCGCGACGAGACGCCGGCGCCGGCGGCCACGGAGCTGTAGCGCACGATGAGAGTCTCCGTCCCAAGGTATTGCTTGGTAACCCCCAGGACGCGCAGCGAGGGCTCGCCCGGCGTGCCGGAAGACAGCGCGATGAGGACCCCGATATCGGTGGCGCCGCCGTCGAAGCGCGCCCCGGCGGGCAGGTCGGCGCGGCCGGAGAAGACGTTGACGCTTCCCCCCTGGCCCGGATCGCTGATGTCGCCGCCGAAGGCATAGGCCTCGGGACGGGATTGGCTGACGGCCACGGCAGCCCCGCCGTTGAGTCGTCCGTAGGCGTGATAGACGGAATTGTACTCGCCCCAGCCGCGATAGGCGTCGAGCCAGTACGTGCCGAAGGGGATGTTCTGGATGTCGACTTCCACGCTTCCCGGCCCGGCGGCCATGGCCGCGCGCTCGACGCGCACGGCCAGGCCCGCGCACGAGGCGTTGTCGAACAGCCTGACCACGACGTCGCCGTCGCGGGTCCCCAGATAGGTGACGTTGGTCCGGATGCGTCCGGAGCTCATGGCGCCACCCAGGGAGCCGGGATCTCCGACGGCGAAATCGATGCCCCAGGCCGGATAGGCCCCGGAACCCGAGGAAACGCCGACCGGGGTGCCGCACTGGTTCGTCCCCGTGCACGGGCCGAAGGAGCCCCACGGCTCGCCGTTGTCGCCGCGGCCGTTGCCGTTGGAATCCACGTACGCGCTCACCAGATAATCGGTGGCGGCGGCCAGGAAGCCCAGGCTGAAGTCGTAGGCCGACACGCCCGTGCGCCGGGTCAGGAAGGTCTGGCCGCCGTTGTTGGGCCCGGAGCCGCCCGGGCGGTATGCGTTGACCACGAGCGGGGCGGCCAAGGGCGCGGCGCCGCCGTAGGTGACGCGGCCGTGAATCTCGCCCGAGGGCGGATCCAGAAGGGTGAGTTCGGCGGTGGTGGCGCCGCCCAGGGGCACGTAAATGGCGGGCGGGTTATCGAACCCGGGCGTGCCGCCGTAGGACTCGGGCGCGCCCACCGCCGTCGCCTCCCCCCCGTCGGGATTGCCGCTGGCGTCGGCATCGAGGAAGCCGGCCATGTAATAGGTCGCGCCGCCCATGACGGACTGGGAATAGGAGCCCGTGGAAGGCAGCCGGAGCACGTAATCCATGTTGGAGAAGGAGGCCGAGCGCGAGAAGCCGAAGAAGACCTCTCCCTTCTGGGCGCCCTCGTAGTAGACCTTGCCCCGCAGGGTGGAATTGCCCAGGGCGCCGGAGCCCGGCACGGAAAGGTTCAAGGGCAAGATCGCGGCCAGGCCCGCGTTCACGGTCAGCGTCCCGCTGGAAACCTTCGCCTCCATGACGTCCGCGGCGCGGTTGGCGTTGGCGTCCTCGTAGGCGCGCACGAAGTAGCCGGTCGCGGGCGGCAGCATGTCTATGCGGTACTCGGCCCCCGGGGCGACGGCCACCACGCTGGAAGCATAGACGGTCAAGTCCCGGAAGACGTCGCAACCCGGGTTCTGGGACGGGCAGCGGCCGGCCTCCACGCGCACGGTATGGCCCGCGTTCTGCGAGCCTCCATAGTAGAGCTGGCCCCTTATCGAACCCACCGCGGGATCGCCCATGGCCACGACCACCCCCGCGGGCCGGTCCGACACGCCGCCCAGCACCACGACGGCCGTGGGCGAGCTCAAGGACGGCCCGAAGGCGCCGCAGGCCTCCCCGGCGTCCTGGACCTGGTTGTCGTCCTGGTCGCGGTAGGCGCGCAGATAATAGGCCCCGTCGGGCAGGCCCGGGAACGCGAAGCCCTGAGGGAACGAGGGCCCG
>JAQUMZ010000115.1 GCA_028717865.1 Elusimicrobiota bacterium
GTTCCGCCGTAATCGTTGTTCGGAACGTCGAACCCGCCGATGAAGCATACCAGCGCGAAAACGTGAAACCAAAAACCTACCGCGCCGAATTGTCCGGTGGGGATGGGCCCTTGCCTGGGAATGGATTGGCGGCCGTACCAAGGCATTTTCGCGTATATATTTCGCAGGGACCTCTTGGCGGAATTCCACATGGAGACCGCGCTTTTGGCCGGCTGTACGGTGGCGATTGGAATATTTTGCAGGGACGTTTTCACGGCCGGCTTCATGGTCGAGGTGAAAACAACCTCTAGATTGGCGTAATAGAAACGTCCTTCGACCTGCGTGAGCAGCGTCTCGATCGCCGCCCTTTCCTTGTTGAACGCCTGCGTATCCGCCAGTTGGCCGAGGGAGACCAGGACCGCGTCGGAGTCGGCGTTCGGCCGCGCGATGAATTCGACCAGGGCTTTAATGCCGAGCTGTTTGATTTGGTCGGCCAGAGATTTGACGTGGAGCTCGGCCGCGACTGGAGCGGGGCCGATGTCGATGCCGGCCACTGGCGCGAGCGCGTCGCCTTGTTTCAGCGGCGAGCTGTTGTCGAAAATCCGCGGAGCGATGTCTTGGTCCGCGGCTTGCAGACCCTGCGCCAGGCCACGGTGGCCGGCCGCCGCCGCGGCGGCTGGTGCGGCGGTTTCCAGGATCGCGGTATTTATCAAAGCCGCGGCTTGCGGCAGGGGCGCGGCAAGAGTTTTGGGAACGATTTCACGGGGCAGGACCGACAAGGCCTGGTTCTCCGCGGTCGCGGGGGCCTGATTTCGCGGAGCGGCGAGATGGCCGCCTAGGCCGAGGGCTCGCGGTGCGGTCTGCAAAGAAGAAGGGAGGTCGATTCCGCCCGCGTGAAGTGGCAAGCCCGTGGAGACCATCTGTCCGCGGGCGGCGGCGGTTGCGGCCGGGATGTTCTGCGCCACGGCGGCCAAGGCCGGCGCCGGGGCTGAGGCAAGCACTAGAGTCAACGCGATCAACGATGCGCAAAGTTTGGTCATCTTTTCCATGGTGCCACGATTTTTGCAAATCCCGAGGTGCCGGACCTGAGTACTCGGTCCCAGAATAATGGAACTATTTGGCCCGGTATTTATTAGGTCTGTCGCCGCGTCAGGGGCCTACGCGGAGCCGGGTCAGAGCGGCTTTAGCTCGGCGACTATTGGCCGTTCGTTTATGACCAGGTTGAGCATGAGCCCGCCGGCCTCGCCGAAGACCTCGGTCTTCTCGAGCAGGCTTTCCGTCCAATCCCGGAAGGCCTCGGCCGGCCAAGCCAGGATCTCGACGCGCGCCTCGCGGTCGAGCTGCGCCCGCAGGTCCTGCCGCAGGCGCAGGGCGTCGCGCTCGCTCTGCTTCATGACCACGATGCGGGCCCTGGAGAGCCGGCGCGTGAGCTTGAGCAGTTTGTGCATGGTAGTGGTGCCGCACTCGACCCAGAGCTTGATGGTGCCCGAGTCATCGAGCGCCATGAGGTCGGGGAGGAACTCGAAGTCGGCCAGGGCGGGATTCTTGGCGCCGGCCTCCATGACCGGTTCCTCGTCCCAGAACAATAGGTAGGCCGCCAGGCGCAGGCCCATGTGCGCGGGCGATTCGTTGGGCGCCGAGACCAGGATCAGCTTCCGGTTTGCGTCGTTGACGTGCAGATCGCAGCGCAGCTTCATCGCGGACGATATTATAGTATAGTCCCGTCAATGGACCTGGATGCCCAGGCGTACCTGCTGGCCGCGGGCCGCGGCCGGCGGGCGGGGGGGCCCAAGGCTTGGCGCGACTGCGCGGGCCGGCCGCTTTTGGAGCGGCAATTGGAGTTTCTCAAGGAGTTGTTTTCACCGGATAGGATAGCGGTCTCCATCCAGGCCGGGTGGCTCGACCGCTGCCGGAAGCTCGACTCGTCCGTGCAATGGACGGTCGCGGATCCCGACGCCCCGGCCCTGGCCTCGCTTCTGGCTTTGGCCCGGGGCCTGCCCTTGCGCCGCTGGACCTTTATTCATCATGTGGACATGCGCGTCTGGGAACGGGGCCTTTTTACGGCCTTGGCCGGCCGGGCCAAGGACTGCGACGCCGTGGCGCCCGTTCACGAGGGGCGGCGGGGCCATCCCGTCCTGCTGGCTCCGGCGTTGGGACGCGCTTTGGACGAACTGGACCCGCAGCGCGATCGCCTGGACGTCTGGCTGCGCGGCCGGCGTGTGATCGAGGTCCCCGTGCCCTACCCCCGCGCCCTGGACAACTGGAATCAGGCCGCGCCGGGCGCCGGAGTCCCATGAGCCGCTCGTTCATAAAGGAGGACGGCAACGAGTCCGAGGACCTGCCCGAGCGCAGGTCCAGCGGCTTGCCCAATTACGTGACTCCCGGCGGCCGGGACGCCTTGCGGCGCCGGGTCGAGGAGCTTTCCGCCGCCCGGGTGGCGCTTCTGGCCCAGAGGGGGGAGCCCGACGCGCGCCGCCGGCTGTCCCAGATCGAATCCGACCTTCTGTACTTCCGGGAACGGCTGGAAAGCGCGCAGGTCGTGGAGAACGCCGGCTGCGGGGCCGCGGAAATCAGATTCGGCGCGCGCGTGGAAGTCCGAGACCGGAAAGGCGTAGCCCGGGCGTTTCGCATCGTGGGCGAGGACGAGGCCGACGCCGGGGCCGGTCTCATAAGTTGGGCCTCTCCACTGGCCGCGGCCCTGCTCGGCCACAAAGCCGGCGACCGCGTCTCCTGGACCCGGGAAGAAGGCGAGGAAGAGCTGGTCGTGGTTACAGTCGGCTACTGAACTGGTGTCAGGCTTTCCCGAAATTTCCTTCCTGTGACTTGGCGCCTGGCACGAATTAAAGGGGGCCTTTAGACCTGCCGTCGGGCGGGAACGTTGGCCCTGGCATTGGGCGCGATGCCGGGCAACAATAATATTATGGATTGGGAACGCTCTATTCCCCCGATAATATTAGCGATATTTTCATCCGGTTTGTGGTGCACCCCGCCGGCCGTCCTGGCGGCGGTCCCCGCTAGCCATTCGGTAGTCCCGATCCTGCCGCGATTCCAGTCCGCGAGCCAGCCCTGGACCAATGCCTTGCTGCCGTATTTTCCAGGCCGGAGCCTTCCGAACAGCGTCGCCGCGCCGTTGGTGAAGACCTTGGAATCGTCCGGGATCGAATTGGATGATTTCCTCGCCGCGGACCGGGAACGCAGGCAGGAACTATGTTCCGAGGCTTTCAAGGTCGTGCAATGGCGCGTTCGGCCCCTAGCCGCGTCCTTCTTGAGCGCGGCCGCCGCCGAGCTGGCCGAGGGAAAGCCGCCGCAAGGCGCCGCAGACGAGTTGGGATATTTGCGGGATATATATGGACCTTATCTGGACGCCGGGACGGCGAGCCGGGTGGATGCTCTGTATTCCGCGGCGCGCGAGGAGGAAAGCGTGAGCAGGGGCCGGGATATCGCGGCCAGGATGGAGGCTCTGGCGGCATCGCTGAGGCGCGATGCTCTCGCCCATCGTCCGGAAAGTGCCGTCGAGATCGAGGTGGCCACCACCGGGAGCCTGCTGCGGCAGCTTACTACTCCCGGCGGCACGGTGGCCGGGTTGCTCGGCGAATTGCCGGCTCCGAAATGGTTGGAGGGACCCCGCGAACAGGAGTGGGACGACCTGGATCCCTACGTTCAATTGCGTCTTCTGCGTTACGCCACCGCGAAAAGACGGATCAGTTTCTCCAAAGACCGCCGGCTGCACGGCGTGGCCGTTAAAAAGATGCTTGACATGGATTTCTCGAAACCGACGATTTTTCTTGGCAAAAGCTTCGCGGCCGGCAGGCATGCCGTGGACGTATCCCGGGCCATGAGCGGCCCGGTGGAGCATTCGGGTCCGGCTAACCAGGCGGCCGTTATGGGATTGGAACTGCATTTCAGGAGCGCGCAAAGCGCCGGCGCCAACAGCAGGGATGCCTGGACCTTGTCCAAGAGCCTTGGGTTGGGCCTCGACCACCAGCATGTGCACGTGGTGGCGCCCTTGCCGCTGGAAAAACTCCATGCCGAGCCCGAGTTCCAAGCGGCCCTCATGGGCGATTTTTTCCGCAGGCTGAACCTTCTGGCCGAAACGCTCGGCGTGCTGCATGGAGACGCTTTGTTCACAAGAGCCGGCTTGCGTTTGGTTTATTTCGCGTTCGCGAATTCAGCCAAGCTGGAAGCCGTCATGGAGTATTTGCGCGGGGTCGGGTTGGGAATCAAGGGAAGGTGGAACCGCCAGTTGGAGGCGGTGAGTTTCAGAGGGACGGATCGATACAACCAGCCCGGCCTTTACGGAGCGGAATACCGTCTCCTGCGCGAGCATTACGGCGAAGCCGCCATGAGTGGAATTCTCGACGACATGCAGCGCGGCATGCTGCTGGGCGAATATGGGATTGCCGAAGAACGCTTCGCGCGCTGGCTGGAGGGGAGGAATTCCTTCCAGGCAGTCGCTTACGCCTATTACAACCAGATACGGACGTCCATTTTTGGGACTTATCCGGCGCTTTGGAGCCATGCCCATCCGGAGATTAAAAAGCGCGCGGGCTGGCTGTTGCGGCTGCGCCTGCGCATCCTCGCGCTGCGCCATGCCGAGGTAAAGATGCTGGTGCACGACTGGTCCTCGGATCCCTTGTTTTACGCTGATTCCCGCAAGCAGGAAAAGATACTTTCCGAGCAACTGCGCGCGCTCGACCGCATTCGGAAAGGCCAGCCGGTGGGTGCGGTCATGAAGGACTTCGTCGCCCGATCCGGACTTTACAGGGCTTTGCGGATTTCTTTGCGGCGAATAGGCGTTTCGGGGGATGTCTCGGACGCTCGAGTTGGAGGCGTGGCCCCAAGTTCTTGAAGTTGTTAAAAACGTGGCGCCAAGAATTCCCTCAACAGGTTGCGGGAGACGGCCAGGCGGTAGGCGGCGGTGGAGCGGGGGTCGTCTATGGGGGCGACGTCCTGGTCCAGGAGGCGGCAGGCCTCCTCGGCCAGCGCTGGGGTAAGCTTGCGGCCGCGGACGAATTCCTCCGCGGCTTTGAGGCGCGCGACCGTGGGCGCCATGGCGCCCAAAGCGAAGCGCAGTTCGCGCACCGCGCCGCCGCGGTCCAGCCACAACAACCCGGCGGCCACGGTCTTGGAGATGGCCATGGCGGCCCGCGGGCCCACCTTGCGAAACAACTGCCGGTCCGGACGGCGGGGCAAAAGGGGAAGCTCCACGGCCGTGATGAGTTCGCCGGGCAGCAGGGCGTTCTTCTTGACGCCGATGAGGAAATCCGAGAGCTGAAGGCGCCGCCCGCCCCCGCCGGCCGTGGCGATGCGCGCGTCGTAGACCGCCAGGGCGGGCAGGGTGTCGGCCGCGGGCGAGGCGTTGGCCACGTTGCCGCCCAGGGTGCCGCGGTTTTGTATCTGCGCCGAGCCCACGGCCGCGGCGGCCCGGGCCAAGACCGGGAAATGCCGGCGCACCAAATGATCGTCCCCGAGCTCGGCGTGCGTGGCCAGGGCGCCTATGCTCAAGACTCCGGCCGTCCGGCGGATGCCCCGCCACTCGCGGACCGCGGAAAGGTCGAGCACGGCGCGGCCGTCGCGCTCCCCCGCGTTCCAGGCGACCATGAAATCGGTGCCGCCGGCCAGGGGTATGGCGTCGGGCCGGCGGGCGTACATGCGCAGGGCCTGCGCCGCGCCGCGCGGCCGCAGCACGGTCATGCTCCCCGGATCGCCCTTCACTTCTTCCTTCGCGCGGCCATGAGGGATTCCACGATATGGACGTAGCCCGTGCAGCGGCAGATGTGGCCGGCGAGCTTGCGGCGGGCGTCGTCCTCGGACTTGGGCGCCGGACCGGCCGAGGCGGTCATGAGTATCCCGGGCGCGCAGAAGCCGCATTGGATGCCCCCGCGCTCCACGAAGGCCTTCTGCAAGGCGGATAGCCGCGCGGCCTTGCCCAGGGACTCCACGGTTCGCACCCGCGCCCCCTCGATCTGGCAGACGGGCACCAGGCAGCTGGCGACGGGTTTGCCGTCGACGAGCACCGTGCAGGCGCCGCACTCGCCCTCGCCGCAGCCCTCCTTGGTCCCCGTGAGCCCGAAATCCTGGCGCAGCACGTCGAGCAGCCGCTTGAAAGGCGGTCCGGCGTAGCGGCGGCGCCGGCCGTTGACGGTCAGCGTGATCATCGCGGCCGTTCCCTGACGTTCAGCTCGCGGAATATTCTCTCGGGCAGGACCGGCAGTTCGTCGAACCAGACTCCCAGGGCGTCGCGCAGGGCGCAGACGACGGCCGGCGCGGGCACGTCCATGGGCATCTCGCCCAAGCCCTTGGCCCCGAAGGGGCCCCGCGAGTAGGGCTCCTCGACCAGGTGTATCTCCATGGGCGGCGCATCCAGCGCCGTGGGCACGATGTAATCGGACAGCCGCGCGTTGCGCATCCAGCCGTCCCGATAATCGACCGCTTCCATGAGCGCGTAGCCCAGGGCCTGCGCGGTGCCGCCCATGATCTGGCCCTCGGCCAGGCGGGGGTTGACGGCCTTGCCGATGTCCTGCGCGGTTGTGACTTTGGTCACGCGGACCTCGTAGGTCAGCTTGTCGACCTCGAGCTCGACGGCCGCGGCGGCGTAGCTGAACGCTCCGTAGGCCTCGCCGCGGTAGCGCGCGTCGTCCCAGGTTACGTCCGGGGGCTTCTCGAATTCCTTCTCGTAGATCTTTTCGGGCCGCGCCCCGCAGATGCGCCCGGCTGCCCGGCGCAGGGCGGCGGGGCCGGCCGGGACGCGGCCTCCGGCCGCGAGCAAATCCGCCTTGAGCGCGTGGGCCGCGCGCTCGACCAGCCGGCCTATGACCATGGTGGTGCGGCTGGCCACGGTGGGGCCGCTGTCGGGGACCAGGGCCGTGTCGGCCTCGGCCACGCGGATGCGCTGGCGCGGCAGGCCCAGGACCTGGGCCGCGATCTGGGCGAACACGGTCCGCGCGCCCTGGCCCAGCTCGGTGGAGGCCGCCAGGACCGTGATGGAGCCGTCGCGGCCCAGGCGCAGGGCCGCGCGGCTGGCCAGAGCGACCTCGCCGCTGCCGGTGAAGCCCGCCCCGTGGTGGCACAGGGCCAGGCCCATGCCCCGCCAGGTCGGTTTCTTGGCCCGGGCGTTCCAGGCCGCGTTGGCCCGGCGCTTGCGGCCGTAGCCGGACTTGGCCGCGCAAAGGTCCAGGCAGGCGCGCGCGCCCACGGATTCCTTGAGCTTCTGGCCCGTGGCGGTGACGGTCCCGGGGCGCCAGGCGTTGCGCCGGCGCAGCTCGACGCCGTCCAGGCCCAGGGCGCGGGCGGCTTTTTCCATCTGCAGTTCCGCCGCGAATATGGCCTGCGGCACGCCGAAGCCCCGGAAGGCGCCGTTGGGCGGCGTGTTGGTCGCCACCGCCGAGGCGCGCACGCGCACGTTGGGGCACTCGTAGGGGCCCGTGGCGTGCAGCGTGCCCCGCGAGAGCACCACCGAGGAGCAGGTAAGGTACGCCCCGCCGTCCATCACCAGCTCGATGTCCTGGGCGGTCAGCCTGCCCTCGCGCGAGAAGCCCGTGCGGTGGCGCACCAGCGCGGGATGGCGCTTGGTCGTGGCGGCCATGTCCTCCTGCCGGCCGTAGATCATTTTGACCGGCCGGCCGGCCTTGAGCGCCAGCAGCGCCGCGTGCCCGGCCAGCAGCGAGGGGTAGTCCTCCTTGCCGCCGAAGGCGCCGCCGGTGGCGGCCTGCACGACCCGGACTTCATGGCGGGGGAACATCTTGGCCAGGGCCTTGCGCACG
>JAQUMZ010000116.1 GCA_028717865.1 Elusimicrobiota bacterium
AGGCCTTTCCGGAAAGCAAGGATGCCGTGGACGAACTTATCCCGGTCAAGGATTTCGGCTCGTGGCTTCGCAATTTCAGAGTGCGGAAGGGGCTACAGCAGGTCGAACTGGCCAAGCTGCTTGGGATTGTCCAAGGCCAGCGTCTCGGCCTACGAGCAAAACCAGACGAGGCCCCGAAAAGTAGTTCTCAAGAGGCTGCGGAAGGTCTTTAAGTTGAATGGGGAATTTGACCGGTTCCTATAACTTCGGACCAAGACAACTCTGGCGCGTCTGGTGGCTCCAGTCGCTGGTGAAAAGTTATGATCTCACAAATGGACATGAAAGACGTTGATCTCCTGATTCGCGAGGGTGAAAGTCTTGTCGCCGAGTTCAAGGAGAAATATACCTCCAGGATAGACGAGGACATCGTCGCTTTCGCCAATACGAAGGGCGGAACGGTTCTTTTGGGCGTCCGCGACGACGGCACGGTAGCGGGTGAGAAACTCACCAACGACCTCAAAGGCCGCGTCAACAGCTTGGCCCGTAACTGCAAACCGGCCATAGCCGTCGAGGCGGCACAGGTCGGCAATGTCGTTGTCATCGAGACCGCGGAAGGCCACGAGAAGCCTTACAGCTGCGGCTCCGGCTTTTTCCGACGACTCAACGGCAACACTCAGAAGATGAGCCACGAAGAAATCCGCATCATGTTCCGAGAGCATGATGTTTTCCCCTTCGAGGAGCGCACGGCCCGAGGCTTCGGCCTTGATGACGTTTCCCGGTCCAAAGTGCTGGCCTTTACCAAGGAGGCGGGCATCAACATCGGCAAGACCGCGACGGCAGACTTCTTGCGCAGCCTCAAGGTCGCCGACGAGAAAACCATCAAAAATGCCGGCATTCTATTCTTCGCCGCGGAGCCTTACGATTTCCTTCACCAATCTCAGATGACTCTCGTTGCGTTCAAAGGTACAGAGAAAGGACATATCTATGATCGGCTTGACGTCCGGAATGATTTGTTGACGCAATTCAATGAGGCCGTCCTTTTCCTGAAAAAGCATCTCAACGTCCGCAGCGAGATTCGCGGCGTGAACCGTTACGACATCTACGAGATCCCCTTGGAGGCCCTGAGAGAGGCCGTGATAAATAGCCTCACGCACAGGGACTACAGCATCACCGGCACCCAAATCAGCGTCGAAATTTATGACAACCGGGTCGAGATCACCAATCCCGGCGGCCTGCCCAAGGGTCTTTCGCAGAAAACTTTCGACAAGGGCATCTCAATGAGGAGGAACGAACTGATTGCGGACCTCTTCTTCCGGCTCGACAAGGTCGAGCGCCTCGGCCAGGGCATCCGACGTATGAGAGAAGCCATGGCCGCAGCCGGCCTCAAGGCGCCTGAATTTGAAACTGATGGATATTTTAGGACGGTTTTTCACCGGTCTCCAGAGTTTTCCCTGAAAGAGCCAAAGGTGGTCGGAAAAGGTGGTCAGGTGGGTGGTCAGGAAAAGTGGTCAGAACTTACGAAGAAACAAGCAGCGGTGCTGAAGTTTATTCAAGCTGATCCTGAGGCGTCGAGGGAAAAGCTGGCCCGATCCTTGAACATCAATCCGTCAGCTGTACAGAAGCACATAGAAAAGCTCAAACAACGAGGTTTTATCCGCCGCGTCGGCCCGGACAGGGGCGGCCACTGGGAAGTCCTGGGAGCCTGACCGTTACCTGCAACTGAGCATTATCTCCACGGGAATGCCATGACCGGCAACCTTAGGTTCTACGGAAAGCCTCCCTACAACGTGGCCGTTGTTCATGGAGGACCGGGTGCCGCCGGCGAGATGGCACCCGTGGCGCGGGAACTCGGCAAGGTCTGGGGAGTCCTGGAGCCTCTCCAGACCGCGACCACGCTCAATGGGCAGGTCGAGGAACTGGGAGCGATTCTCAGAGAGCAAGCCTCGCGGCCCGCCGCGGTAATCGGTTACTCATGGGGGGCGTGGTTGGGTTGCTTTGTCGCCGCCAGATATCCCGAACAGGTCCAGAATCTAATCCTGGTCGCGAGCGGACCGTTCGAGCGACGCTACGCCGATGGCATTCTGCGACGGCGGCTGGAGCGCCTGGAGGGGACGGAGAGATCAGAGTTGGAGGCGTTGGCGAAGGCCCTGCGCGGTCCCCGACCGCTGGACAACAAGTCCTTGGCCCGATTCGGAGCGCTCACATCCAATGCGGACTCGTTCGACCCTCTTCCCCACGCATCGGGGCCGATGGAATGCGCTGCGGAGATCTTCCAGGGAGTATGGGAATCTGCAGCTCAGATGAGAGCGCGGGGCGAGTTGCTCGAATCCGTAAAGGGCATCCGATGTCCCGTCGTCGCCATCCATGGCGACCATGATCCGCACCCGCCGGAAGGGGTCCGCGAACCGCTGAGCGGCGCCCTCGACGATTTTGAATTCGTCCTGCTCAAGAATTGCGGGCATACTCCATGGCTTGAACGTCAGGCGAGTGATGCCTTTTTCAAGACCCTTGGGCACTTGCTGTCGGAGGCGCACGGCTCATGACCGTGGATTTTCTGGTGAGGGACCTCATGGAAGCCGACCGCCCATGGGTTCTGGATGTGCTGGTTCGCGAGTGGGGGGCCGAATTTATCGTTTCGCGCGGCCGCAGGGTGTTTCCGGCCCGACTCCCCGGGTTCATCGCGGAATCCACGAGCCAGAAAGGGCTGGGGCTTGCCACCTATGAAATCAGGGATGGCCAATGCGAGCTCGCCACATTGGACGCCTTGGCGAAATTTTCTGGGATCGGGACTGCCCTGCTGGAACGAGTCAAGGGAGCCGCTTTGCGCGCCGGATGCCGGCGGCTTTGGCTGATCACGACCAACGACAATCTGGACGCCATCCGGTTTTATCAAAGGCGAGGGTTCCGCATCGCCGCCATTTACAAGGACGCCTTGATGAGGTCCCGAGAGCTCAAGCCCTCCATCCCTGCGACCGGGCAACACGGCATACCACTGAGGGACGAGATCGAGTTCGAGATGGCCATCGAATGATATGAATGAAAACACCCAAATGGAGGCATGAATACCGCCGATGAAACTGGCTGACCTGACGTGGCCCGAGGCGGCCGCCCGCATCGCCGCGAACCCTCAACTCACCATCCCGGTCGGAACCGTCGAGCAGCACGGAAGACATCTGCCGCTCAATACTGACATCCTAGTTGCCGAGTCGTGCGCTGAGTTCTTGTCCAACGAATTCGGCCTCTTGATAGCGCCCACCGTCAACTATGGAGTCAACCTCCCCTGCGACCGCATTTACCCCGGCACGACGACGATTCCCGCGGAAACCCTCCAAAGCACGCTCTCTTCCCTGGTCGAATGGTGGAAGCTGCAAGGATTCCAGCGCTTTCTCGTCTTATCGGCCCACGGAGACCCGCACCACATACGCGCCTTGCGCGACGCGGCATCGGCCTGCGCGCATGTCTTGGAACTGTACGATTTCAAGATGGACGACTTGCTCGAGACGCAGCCGTGCGCGAAGCATGCCTGCGAGGCGGAAACCTCGATCATGCTCCATCTCTTCCCCGCACTGGTGCGGCAAGATCAGATCGTCGATTTCGAAACGCCTTTCGAACAGTTTCGGCCTTACTTGCATCATGAGAAAACCGATCCCATAGCAGGTTCGCCCGGCTGCCAGGGATATCCTTCCCGAGCCAGCGCCGAGAAAGGCAAGCGCCTATGGACGCGCATGCAGGAGCATGCCCTGGAATGGGCTCGGCAAATTATGCAGGCGGGCTGACGCTTGCGAAACCCGGGCATTCCGCGACAGCTGGCGCTAAGAATTCTTTCCACCGCTGACGCGCCGGCTTTGGCGTCATTGTCGCGCAGCGTGGGTTGGCGGCACACGCCAGAGGATTGGCACGTCATCCTTGAGGCGGGAAAAGTTCTCGGCTTCCGTTCCGCCGCAGGAACCATTGCGGCCAGCGCCGCCCTTTTCCCATATGGGCGGGCCTTGGCATCCATCGGCATGGTCGTCACCAAGCCCTCCTGCCAGCGTCGCGGCTTGGGACTCGCCTTGATGAGAAAAATCCTGGCTTCTCTGCCGGCGCCCCGACCGCCATTCACATTGATAGCCACGGAGCAAGGCGAACCTCTCTACCGCCGTCTGGGATTCAAGACCATTGCTCACGTCCAGCGACTTCAGTCCGACAAACACCCCTCCAAACCGATGAAACGGCAAAGCACCCGGAGTCCATCGCCTTTGGCTGAAGACGATTTCGAGGCCATCTGCAGGCTGGACGCCGAGGCCACGGGCGCCGATAGGCGCGCGCTGCTGGAAGTCCTTCGCCGCCGGGCTTCCATCAGCATGGTGCGCGGACGCGGCGGAATAGCCGCGTTCGCTTTTTGCCTCTTGCGCCGGGAGCGGCTGGTCGTCGGGCCGGTCATCGCTTTGGACCACCAGGCCGCGGCTGCCGTGATCCTGGACTTGAGAGCCCGGCACGAAGGCATCTTGCTGCTCGACGTGCCTACGCAACAGTCAGGTCTGACCGCGACGCTGGAAGCAGCAGGATTTCAATCTGGCGGCACGGCGCCAGTCATGCTTTTAGGAAGTGCTGCCCTGCCCGGGCACCGAAAGATGGTCGCCGCGGTGGCTTCCCGGGCGTTCGGTTGATTATCGGACCGAACCAGCGCTGTCGCGTCCTTCCACGAAAGGAGGAAGGGCCGGAGCCCCTTGACAAGCGGCTCCAGCCCCTTGACACGTCAACAGCCAGGAAGTTTCTGCCCCAGAAGTATTTAGACGGGAACAAATTTTGTGTAGAAAAAAGCATCAGAAAATGCCTAGACGTGCTCCCGGACCCCGAAAATACCCCCCTCGGAGGTCGTTTACGGTTCCTCAGAAAACGCCAGGGCTTGACCCAGGCCATTCTCTCCCGGCGCACCGGGATCAGCCCCGCCACCATCTGCAAGCTGGAGCGCGGCGGCGAGACGGCCCACCCCGAGATCGTGGGCAAGCTCCTGGCCTATTTCGGCCGCGATGTCGTGGAGGCTTTCCCGGAAGGCAAGGATGTCTTCAACGAACTAGCCCCGGTCAAGGATTTCGGCTCATGGCTTCGCAATTTCAGGGTGAGGAAGGGGCTCCAGCAGGTCGAGCTGGCCAAGATGCTCGGGATGTCCAAGGCCAGCGTCTCGGCCTATGAGCATAACCAAACGAAGCCAGGAAACGTAATCCTCAAAAAGCTGAGGGCAGCATTCAAACTACAGGGAGAATTCGATCGGTTTCCATGAACGCGCCGTTTTGAATCTTTCCCCTTGAAATTTCCAAGAAGGGGGCTACACTTGTTATGGCACACAGCATCTCCCAAAAATCGGCATTGTCATGCGCCCCTCCATGCAAGCCTCAGCCTGCGGTGTTGCCGCGGCCCTGCGCAAGTCCGCAGCAGTCGTCCTGACCGCCTGCCTCCTCCTATCCAGCCCAGGATCGGCGCCTTTCGCAGCCGGTGCCATTGCCAAGGCCGCGCGGGTTGGTGCGTCTGCCTCGCCTTGGGGCGCTTTCGTGGCCCATGCCATGTCCGCGTCGGGACCCAACCTCTCCCAATCCTTGCGCCTCGACTTATCTGATGCCCGCGTCTCATCGGCCTTCATCAACGTCATGGAAAAGTCCTCCATCTCTCCGGCCGCGCTCCAAGGCCGGCCCTTGGCGGAGCAGGCCCAGCTCGTACGAGAGACGGTCTACGCCCATGCGGCCATGGTCATGCTGAAGACCGAAAACCTCGTCAATGCCGCAGATACGGATTCATCCGCCCCTGTCTCAAGATTGGGCGTTATGCAGTTGGCATCCGAACTCGCGCAACTTCGGCATGTTGCCCCCGTGTTGCCGCCGGAACAATTTGAACGGCTCGCCCTTTATGAAAAGGTGTTGGAGCGCCGCTTCCTGGCGAAATGGGAAGGCCAGGCAGAGAAGTGGCGCGGCGCCCCGGGCACAGGGGCCGACCCTTCGCTAATCGAGAAATTCAATGTGGCTGAGGACGAGAAGCTCAATGCGTACTATTCCCTTTCGAAAGCCGCGTTATGGTCGGCATACGGCAAACTGAATAAACCATCCCGGAATTTATTTGTCTCAGGCGGCAAAACGGGCAAAATGGCGCATGCCAAAACCCTCTACGCCGCGACAGGCCGCGGCATCATGGCGCCGGAACTGGACGATAGCGCCAGCGGCAAAAGCTGGACTTTCAAACAGAATCCTTTTTGGGGAGACCTTTCGGGGAGCATGAAACCGCTCGTGGATATGGCCGGGCCATCCCATGATCTCGACAACATCGCGGCGCAAATACGCGCCATGGCCCAGCACCATGGGATCACGCTGCCCAAAAATCCGGCCTTAACGAAGATGAATGATTTGTCCACCCTCCCGGGCCTTGTCGCGCATGAAGTCAGCAACGCTCTCCATTTTAAATCGACGATTGGGTCGCCCGCGATCATGAAACCCGGCGGCGAGCTCTCGAGTGGATATTCTTATAACGTCCTCACTGGATGGGACAGAAAGCCGAAGCAGGAGATTTCTCCGGATGGCGACATCCTCGAAGGACCTCCTGCTCGGCCAATACCTTTCAAGATACCATTCGTGGCGAACCCCGATCGTTTCACGATCCACACACTGGCCCCGCTGACGGGCGCCCTGTCCCCAACCTTGGCCAACCCGTGGTCCCGCCTCGCGGCCGCGAGCCTGGCCGCGGGTCGCAGCCTCCAAGCCGCCGCCTCCGTCATGGCAGCATGGCTCACGGCACGCCATACTCCGATCATAGGCAGGCTCGCCGCGAGTTGGCTGAGCCGGCGCTACGCCGGCCGAACCCAAGAGGCCGATGCGGCGGTCATGAGGGGATACTCAAGTACTTCCGATAAAGCCGCCTGGCTGCGCGCCCTGAACTCCTCCTATCCGGAGGTGTCGGCCTTGGCCGCCGAGCGCCTAGTCCGTTCCTCCAGGGTCCGTTTCTCCAAGGCCGCCGGCGACCTTGTCCCTCAGGATCTCAAGAATGTCGTCCTGGACCCGGCTTCCCGGCCATGGGCCAGATCCGGCGCCTTGCGGGCGCTGACCGCCGGTCCTTTGCTCGATGAGGGCATGCTGGACGGCTTGGAACGGTTCGCGCATGATCCCGACGCCGGGACCCGCCTGAGGACCGCACAATTGCTGGCGCGCAACAGCCGGCTCCAAGCCGCCCGGACGGCGCTGCGTCCCTGCCTCGTGGACCGCGATCCGGCGGTCCGCGTCGAAGCCATCCTCGGCTTGCACCAGATCCCCCCTGGCCGCCGCTTGGACATGACCAGGGTCGCGATGGGGCCGCTCCCGGAGGACATGGCCCGAGACCTCCTGGCCTACTGGGACCGTGTCGACAACGAGGTAAAGCAGGACATCTTCTACGCCCTGGGGCCGTCCCTTGAGTGGCCCGGCTTCGTGACCGAGGCCATGGGGCATGCCCTCAAGGGCCGCGCCTTGTCCGACGAAATCCGCGCGACCGCAATCGACCGGCTCAGCCTGGTCCGCGGCCTGCCCGCCTCGGTGAAGGCGGATTTGCTCACGGAGCTCAAGGAACAGGATGTAACCGCGCCGGAGATAGCGCTGCTGGCCTTGGAGCATCCCGACGGGAAGATCGCGCACGTAGCGGTCCAATATCTGGCGGACCACGAGCTATTGCGCGCGTCCAAGCCGCGCATCAACGAAGAGATCGCCCAGCGCTTCAGCCATCCCGACCTGCGCGTGCGGCTCTGCGCGGTAGCCGCCAT
>JAQUMZ010000117.1 GCA_028717865.1 Elusimicrobiota bacterium
TCGCCCTATGACGCCCTGCTGCTGGCCGGGGGCGGCGTGCCCCGGCGCCTGGCCATACCGGGCGCGGACTTGCCCGAGATCTGCTATTTCCGCACGCTCGACGACTACCTGGCCCTGCGCCGCCAGGCCGAGCCGGGGCGCGGCGCCCTGGTCATCGGCGGCGGCTTCATCGGCGCCGAGCTGGCCGCCGCCCTGGCGGTCAACAAGATCGCCGTGACCTGGCTCTTCCCGGGTCCCTATCCCTGCCACCGGCTTTTCCCGGCCGGCCTGGGCGCGGCGCTGCGCCGGCTCTACGAGCGCCACGGCGTGCGCGTGCTCGCGGGCGACGTGCCGGCGCAATTCGAGCGCTCGGGAGCGCGGGTGGTCGTGCGCACGCGCGCGGGCCGCGAGCTCAAGGCCGACCTGGTCGCGGCCGGGGTGGGCATCGAGCCCGAGACCGCGCTGGCGCGCCAAGCCGGGCTCTCCGTCGGCGACGGCATCCTGGTCGACGAGCGCCTGCGCGCCTCCGTTCCGGGCGTCTACGCCGCCGGCGACGCGGCCCGGTTCCCCTGTCCCGCGCTGGGCCGCCGCCTGCGCTTCGAGCATTGGGACAACGCCCGCGGCCAGGGCGCCGCGGCCGGACACAACATGGCGGGAGGCCGCCAGGACTACGCGCATCTGCCCTATTTCTTCTCGGACCTCTTTGATTTCGGCTACGAGGCGGTCGGCGAGATCGACTCGAGTCTGGAGACCTTCTGCGATTGGCGCGAGGAGAACCGGGTCGGCGTCGTCTACTACCTCAAGGAGGGCCGGGTGCGGGGAGTGCTGGCCTGCGGGCTATGGAACCGCATGGACGCGGCCCGGGCCCTGATCCGGGACACCAAGGCGGTCAAACCCGCCGACCTGCGCGGCCTGCTGCTGGCCGAGCCGGCCGTACCCTAGGCGCGATCACCGCTTGAACCGGTAGACGCGCGCGGCGCCGAAGGGCTGCTGGAAATCCAGCAGGTCGATGAAGGCGACCCGCACCCAATAGACTCCGTCGGCCGCGCCGCGCGCCGCCAAGTCGCGGTGGAGATCGATCTCCTCGACGAAGGCATAGACCCGGTCGATGAGCGGGGAGGAGCAGTCCGCGGAGGTGGCCACCTGGAGACGGTAGGAGCCCGCCATGACCGGCTCCATGAAGGCGATCCTGGGCATATCCGCGTTGATCCCAGACCAGGGCGGCGGATCGATGGCGGCGGCGGTTTGCGACGAGACGAAATCCTGAAGGAAGCGCGACGCCTTGGGGAGGAAACGATCTTGCGTGAGGCGTTCCCAACTCTGGGGCAGACGCTTGAGTCCGGCGGGGGACAGGTAGCGCAGCGGCGGGGTGGGCCTGCCCAAGCCCTCGTCATCCGGCCTGGCCAGGGAGGCTTCGACGCGCCGCGCGCTATCCGGGCCGATGCTCCCGTCGAGGACCGTCCCCGAGGAATGCCCGAGCTCCGACTTGACCGGCTCGGTGGAAAGCGCGGTACGCAGGCTTGCCTCGGGCTCATCCCGCCCGCGCGGCGATCCCTGGTCCAGCTTGGCCGCGCCGCGCGCCGCCGGGGCGCCGGCCAAGGGCGGTCGCGTATTGTCCCCGGCGGGAGGCGGGGCTCGGCGGGGCTCGGCGGGAGCGGGAGAGCCGACCCCGGCCGGCTCTCCCGCCTCCGCGACGAACGCGCCTTTCCCGCGCGGCTGCGGGCGGCAGCCCGAGGCCGCCAGCAGAACTCCGAGGGCGGCCGCCAGGCAGCGGGACCGGCGATTCAAGCCAGTTCCTTGGCCAGCGCCGCGGCGGTCTGTTCCCCGGAGGCCAGCGCGGTATGCATCGTGCGCGTCTGGGGAAACATCCTGTAGACGCCGGCGTAGAAAAGGCCGGGCGCCGCCCGGGACCGAATCGGCGGAGGCTGGTAGCCGCGCGTGAAGAACGGCTCGGCGTAGCGGAGCTTGAACTCGTGCCACCACTCCGCCTGGAAGCCGGCGTCCAGTTTCCTGACGTCGCCGAGATGCAAGTCCTTGAGCTGGGCCTCGTCCCGGCGCCAGATCGGGTTGTCCTCGCCGCCCAGGTAGGAGAAAAGATAGTAGACGAACTCTCCGTCGGGGCCGCAGCCCGGGGCCAGGACGCTGTGGTTGAATATGCCCCCGAACGAAAGCGGCGGGTCCATGTAGACGTTCCAATAGCAGTCGCTCAGCCAGGTCCGGGAGCCGAATATCGCGCAGGCCATGGGCACGTACTTGACCGTGCCGAGTTCCTCGCCCAGTCCGCCGGCGAGCCTCTGCATGCGCAGCAGGACGGGGGGCGGGACCGTGCTGACCAGGAAATCGAAAGGGAACTCCTCGCCCGTCGCCGCCACGACGCGGCCCGGCTCGACGCGGACGGCCTCCGTGCCGAGGCGCAGCGCGCCCTTCTCGGCGAACCGGGCCGCGATGCGGTCGATCAGGGTCTTGAGGCCGCAGCGCGGGTAGGCGAAATCCTCGCCCGTGCCGGCGGTTTCCCGCAGCCGGCTGCCCAGCCAGCCCGCGCTGAGCTCCTGGAGCGGGACTCCGAACTTCATCTCGGCGAGCCGCTCGAAGAGGAGCTCCGTGGCCCGCGCGCCGATCTTCTTGCGCAGCCACCCGTCGGCGGGCACATCCTTGAACGCGCTCCAATCCCGCCTCAAGTAGCATTCCACCCCGAAGGCAGCCATGCGCAGGCGGTCCAGCGGGGACAGCACGTCGAAAGCCAGGATATGCCGGGGCCGGCTGAGCAGGTAGCGCCGGTTATGAAAGAAATACGCGGTCTGGACCTTCTTCCAGGCCAGGTCGTCGTGGAGCCCGAACTCCTTGACGAACCTGCGGGTGACGTGATCGACGCTGAGGACGTGGTGGTACGTCATGGGGAACCACTTATCCTTGACCCGGATGGAGGCGGCCAGGCCCCCGGCCTGATCCCGCTCTTCCAGGATCGTGACCTCGGCCCGGCCGGTCTCGGCCAGGCGCAGGCCGCAGGCCAGACCGGAAAGCCCGCCCCCCAGGATGACGACTTTCTTTTTGCTCATGGCGGGCTGCTATAGCTAACGGTCGACGTTGTCGTACGAGTAGATATGGTAATAGACCAGCAGATACTTGCAGTCCAGGCCCCGGAATATGCCCGACCCCAGGTAGACCGCGAGCCGCCAGGGATACAGGACCGGATGCCGCCGCAGCAGCCCCAGCAGGCGGCGCCCGAACGTCCAGAAGTAGGCTTTCGCCTGGTACCACTCGACCAGCCGCGTCGAGTAATTGGGCGATTCCACCACCGAGCCGAAAGTGATGTTGTCCGCCGCCGCCCACTTGCGCTTGTCGATCCAACCGCCGTGCTCGATGATCTGGCGCTCGCCCAGCTCGGTGAAGGGCTTGTAGATGAAGAACGCGGAGCGCTCGGCCTGGAGCTCCCGCGCCAGGGCGATGGTCTTGTCCATGGTGGCCCGCGACTCTCCGGGCCCGCCCAGGATGTAGAACGCCGTGAACCTGATGCCCTTGGCGCGGCATTTGCGGAAGATCTCCCGGATCTTGTCGCTCGATATCTTCTTGCCGTAGATCTCGTTGCGGATATAATCGTCGCCCGCCTCCACGCCCACGCGCAGCAGCGCGCAGCCGGAGTCGCCCAGCATCTCGATCTTCTCGTCGTCGAGGTTGTCTACGCGCGAGAAGACCGAATAACCCAGCTTGCGGTCCAGCCCCAAGGCCTTGTATTCGGAGCAGAACTCGGAGAGCCACTTCTTGTCGAGCGTGAAGACCGGATCGAAAATCTGGGCCAGCTTGAAGCCCCGGCGCCGGTATTTCTCCCAATGCTGCTGGAGCTCCCGGGCGAAGGCGCGGGGATCCCGCTGCCGGTAATATTTGCCCTGCACGGCGTTCTTGATGCCGACCGCGTCGCAATAGGAGCATTGATAGGGACAGCCGCGCGAGCCGATGACGTAGAGCATCTGGAGGTAATAGAAGTACCGGTCCAGATCCTTCCAGAGGTCCCAGTCGGGCGGAGGCAGCGAGTCGAGCTCGGCCGTGAAGGCGGCGTCCGGATTGCCCAGCAACTCCTGGCCGCGGCGGTAGCGTATCCCCGGGATGCCGCGCACGTCGGCGTCCCGGCCCCCCGCGGCGATGCGGTCGAGGAACGCGGGCAGGCTGCGCTCCGCGTCCCCGGCGATGACCCAGTCGCAGTAGGGCAGCCGGGCCGTGGCTTCCGGAAAACGCGCGGCGTGGTGGCCGCCGAGCAATACGGGCAGCCCGTGCCGGCGCTTGACCTCCTCGGCCACGGCGGCGACGTACTGCATGTACATCGTGTTGGTCGAGATGGCGATCAGATCCGGCGCGTCGGCCGCGATCTCCTGGGCGAGATGCTCTTGCCAATGCCTCCGATGGAAGGTCAGGTCCGTTATGGTCGCCCGGTGCGCCCCCCCCTTGTTCACGGCGGTGGCCAGCACGGTTATGGCGATGTCCAGGGCGCTGAAATCCCCGCCCAGCATGGCGTTCACGAACTTTATCTTCATCAGTAGTATATCCCCAAAATCCGCTTCATCTTGATGAACAGCTTCCTGAGCCCCGCGCCGGAGGTGAGGTGGCCGAGAAGATATAGGAACCGCTTGGGGTGCAGGTAGAAGCTCAGCAGGGCGTAAAGCTGCAGGCGCCGAATCTGGCGGGCGCTGAGGTCGCCGCCGAATTCCACGATGGCCTTCGAGTAGTAGTTGAGATCCCCGAAGGCGACATTTTTCGCCCGCAACTTATCCTGGAGGACCGGCCAGAACTTCGAGCCCGGCAAGGGCGTGAACAGGGAGAAGGACGCCTCGTCGAGGTCGAGGCTCCGGGCCAGACGCATCGTCTCGGCCATCTCGCCGCGGGTCTCGGTGGGAGCCCCCATCATGAAGAAGCCCAGCACGCGGATGCCGTGGCGGTGCGCGAGTTCCACGGCCGAGCGCGCCTGTTCCAGCTTGGTGCCCTTGTGGTATATCTCGCTGAGCACCCGCTGCGAACCCGCCTCGATGCCGAAATGCAGCTTCCGCAGCCCGGACCTCGCCATGCGGCCGGCGATCTCCGGGTCGAAGGTGTCCACGCGCGAGTTGCAGCCCCAGATGAGGTTCAACCCGGAGGCGTCCAGCCGGTCGCAAAATTCCAGCACCCAGCTTTTCTTGACGGTTATGTTGTCGTCGTGGAAGAAGGCCGCGTTGATCCCGTATACGCGCCGCAACTGCTCCAATTCGGCGACGACGTCCCGCGGGGTCCGGTAGCGCGCGCCCCGGCCGAAGTGCTTGTCGAGCAAGGGCTGGCAATAGGTGCAGGCGAAGGCGCAGCCCCGGGAGGCCATCATGGTCGTGCCCTTGATCCCGGTGCCGATGACGTCGAAGTAGGTCAGGCGGCTCGTATAGAAAGGCATGTCTATGCAGCCGCGGTCGGGGAACGGCAGCTGGTCCAAGGCCAGGCGCTCCTCCTCGCCGGGGACGAGCGCGAAGCCCTCCGCCCCCTTGACGAAGGTGCCCGGGACCATGGGCGCGCGCGCGCCCTCCTGGACCGCCTGCACGAGCCGCGTCAACTTGCCCTCGGCCTCGCCCGGAATTATAACGTCGAGATCCGGCAGATGGAAAAGGCTTTCCGGGACGGCCGTGACGTGGGGGCCCCCGGCGACCGTGAGCCGCGCTA
This sequence comes from Elusimicrobiota bacterium, assembly GCA_028717865.1. Classification (GTDB taxonomy): domain Bacteria; phylum Elusimicrobiota; class Elusimicrobia; order UBA1565; family UBA9628; genus UBA9628. The sequence goes on from JAQUMZ010000117.1 coordinate 5,650, forward strand.
TCCTCTTGGCCCGCGCGACGAGTTCGCACGACGCGCCGAAGGAGAGCGTGTCGAAAAACACCCCGGCCAGGTCGAACTCCCCGCTGGAGAACTCCCGCAAGCGGCCGCTCAATGGCTGCTCCGAGACGTTGCCGTCCAGGACGCGGATATTCAGCGGCCCCAAACGCCGCCTGAGCACCGCGATCAGGGAGCAGACGCCCAGCGGCACGTCTCCGGAGACGTAGGTGCGCCGCGGCAGCAGGAACAGGATATTGACGGGCTTGCTTTCGCTCATGTTTTCACGCCGGGCGCGGCCTGCGGCGGGAGATAATTGATTTTATATAATAAATTTTCTTCATGGAAACCTGGCGCCTCGGGCCGGGCCCGCGCAAGACGCTCCAAGCCTTCTTGGTGCTCCTGCTCTACGCCGCGTTGGCGGCGGCCTACTGCCGGCCGCTCGCTTCCAACTTCTTCACCCGCTACCTGGGCTCGGCCGACTTCTCGCCCAGCGTATGGAATCTCTGGCATTTCCGCTACAGCCTGGACGTCCTCCACGCCAACCCGCTTTGGAACGATTTCCAGTATTGGCCCTACGGCTCCAATCTCATACTGCACCACCACATCGTCTTTTACGACGCCGTCGCTTATTTCCTGATCCCCCGCCTGGGACTTGTCGGCAGCTACAATTTCCTCTGCGTGCTCTCGATGGCGCTGGCGGGCCTCGGGGTCTTCTTGATGGCCCGCGATTGGGACGCCGGCCCCGCCGCCGCCTTCGTCGCCGGCGCCGCCTTCGCCTTCTCTCCGGCCGAGGCGCGTTTTCTCGAGTCGGGCTGCCTGGACTGCATCAGCATTCAGACCCTGCCGTTCTTCCTTTGGACTTTTTCCCGCGCCGTGCGCGGCGGCCGGCTGCTGGACGCCTTCTGGGCCGCGCTCTGCCTGACCTGGGTCTGGACCTTCAACTACCATTTCTTCCTTTTCTGCTGCCTGCTCATACCGGCCTTCCACGCCTGGCTCCACCGCCCCCTGCGCCTGGACGTCCTGGCGCGCGAGCCGTTCCGGGGCGGACGGATCCTGGCCCGGCTCCTGGAGGCGGCGCTGGCGGCGGACGCGGTCTGGCTCGCGCTTCGCCTAAAAAGCGCGGGGCAACGGCAGTTCCACGGCCGAGGTTCGGCGGTTGAGCTCGCGCTTTACGTCGCTCCCTACCTGCTGTTCTGGGGGCTGCTGGCGGCGCGCCTGCTCCTGCGGCGGCGCCTGGCCGTTTCCTGGAACGGCCGGGCGTGGCGCTGGCCGGCGTGCCGGCCTTACGCCGCCACGATCGGATTCTGGGTCCTGCTCAACATCCCCCTCATCGTCATGATCCTGGAGCTCGCCCGCGGCAAGGGCTTGGCCTCGCCGCAAAATCCCTGGCGCGGCGGCGGCAATCCGACCGACCTCGCGACCTTGCTGCTGCCCAACCGCTTCCACCCCCTGTGGGGCGAGTGGATAGCCGCGGCCTACACGAGACTGTTCAACCCGGGCACCCTGCTGTTCTCCCTGGGCTGGGGCCCCTTGGCCGTGCTGGCCTGGCTCTGGCGCCGGCCCCGGGACCGGTGGACCTCTCTCTGGTTCTTCGGATTCATTTTCAGCCTGGTCCTGACCATGGGCTCCTGGCTGAAAGTGTTCGGGTTCCACACCTACCTGCCCCTGCCCTTCTACTTCCTGCATCTGCTCCCCATCTTCAACAGCGTTCAGACCACCTTCAACATGGGGATATTCATCGTCCTTTTCACGGCCCTGCTGCTCGCCGCCGCTCTTACAGCCATGCAAGAGCGCCTGCCCGCGAACCGCGCGCGCTGGGTGGCGCCCGCCGCGTTCTGCCTCCTGGCCTTCGAATTCGCGCCCCGGCCCTTCGCGATGGCCCGCGTCGATGAGCCCCCCCTCTTGCGGCGCTTGGCGGACCGGCCGTTCGCGGCCGTGCTGCCGATCCCCATGGGCGCCACGTTCAACGGTCTCTCCGGACAAGGGATGCTGGGCACCCACGGCATCGGCCCGGAACTCCAGCCGCTTTTCCGCAAACCGATGGTGGGAGGCTACCTCACGCGCGTCCC
>JAQUMZ010000118.1 GCA_028717865.1 Elusimicrobiota bacterium
CGGCACGGCGCCCGGGTCGCCCGCGCGAGCGGCGCGGTCGATGACCGGCCCGCCCGGATAGCCCAGGCCCAGCATGCGGGCGACCTTGTCGTAGGCCTCGCCGGCGGCGTCGTCGCGCGTGCGGCCCAGCAGACGATAGCGCCCCGCGGCCCGGCACAGCAGCAGATCCGTATGCCCGCCGGACACTATGAGGGCCAGCAGGGGGAACCTCAACGGCGGGGCGTCCAGCTCGGCGGCGAAGACGTGCCCCTCCAGATGGTTGACCGCGACGACCGGGCGGCGCAGGGCGCGCGCGGCCGCCAACGCGGCCATCTTGCCCACCAGCAGCGGACCCATCAGGCCGGGACCGCGGGCGAAGCTCACGGCATCGACGCCGCCGCCGGCGCGCGCCAGGGCCGCCTCGATCACCGCCGCGATGCGCTGGAGGTGCGCCCGCGCGGCCAGCTCCGGCACCACCCCGTGGAAACGCCGGTGCAGGGGTATCTGCGAGGACACGACGCTCGACAGGATGCGGCCGCCGGAAACGACTCCCGCGGCGGTTTCGTCGCAGGACGTCTCGATGCCCAGGACGGTCAAGGGCGTCGGGGCTGAAGCCGGCCGAGGACGCCGCGCGCCTTGAGCAGGGAGAGCGCCGTTTCGAGGGCTTCGTCGCGGATCAACTCCTCGCTCTTGACCGCGGAGCGCGGCTTCTTGCCGGGCTCGTAGACCTGTTCCCACTGCGCGAAAAGCTTCTCGTCGTCCTCCGGCGCTATGGGGACCTCGATGTCGGGCGCGATGCCGCCGGTATCGTGCTTGGGGTCGCGCTGGATCGAACGCCCGTTGGGGGTGTAGTAGCGCGCGATGGTCAGGCGCAGGCCGGAGTTGTCCGGCAGCGGGATGACCGACTGCACGCTGGCCTTGCCGAAGGTCCGCTGGCCCATGACCAGGGCCCGGCCGTGATCCTGGAGAGCCCCGGCGATGATCTCCGCCCCGGAGGCGGACCCCTCGTTGACCAGGACCACCAGGGGCAGGTCCGGGTAGGGGCCGCCCGATCCGCTGCGGAACTCCTGCCGGCTCTCGGGCCGCCGCCCCTGCGTGTAGACCACGAGCTGGTCCGCGCCCAGGAAGCCGGACGCCACCTCCACCGCCGAAGCCAGCAGGCCTCCGGGATTGTGGCGCAGGTCCAGGACCAGGCCATCGAGGCCGCCCTTGGCCAGGGCCTTCATCGCGGCGTGGAAATCGTCGGTGGTGCGCGCGCTGAACTCGATGATGCGCAGATAGCCGATCTTGCCGCCCAATTCGCGCTGCTGGACGCTCTCGATCTTGATGTTCTCGCGCGAAAACTCGAAGTTCTTCTCGACGGCCGGCGCGCCGGCCTCGCCCGGAGGCGCGCGCCAAATGGAGAGCTTGACCTTGGTCCCGGGCGGACCCCGCAGGATATCCATGGCGTCGGCCACCTGAAGGTCCTTGGCGCTCTCCCCCTCGATCGCGACGATCCGGTCCTCGGGCAGGACGCCCTGCCGCCAGGCCGGGGTGCCGGGCAAGGGCGTGAGCACCGTGGGCCAGCCGTCCCGCATGACCATCCGGATGCCGATGCCTCCGAACTGGCCCTCGGTCTCGGCCTTGATCTCGCGGTGCGCCTGCGGCTCCATGAATTGCGAGAACAGGTCGAGCTTGCGCGCCATGCCCGCCGCCGCCCCGTAGACGAGCTGCCGGACGTCAGGGGCGTCCACGTATTCCGCCTCGATATAGTCGAGCACGTCGACCAGGAGGTCGAGTTGCTCGTAGACCTTGTCGTCGCCGCCCGAAACCGGCGCGGTGGAGCTCTGGACGGCCCAGGCCGGCGCGGCGGCCGCCGAAAGCGCCGCGACCAGCATCACGCCCTTCGCGATGATCCTCATGTCTCCCCCCGCGCTAGCGCCCCTTGCGCAGCCAAAGCATCGGGTCAAGGGCTTCGGTCCCGCGGCGCAGTTCGAGATAAACGCCCCGCTCCCCCGCGGTTCCCACGGCCTCCTCCGGCTCCACGGCCGCGCCCTTGGCTTTCAATATCTCTCCCAGCTCGCCGTAGACGCTGAAAAACTCCCCTCCGTGATCCACGATGACGACGCGCCCATAGGAACGGAAGGGCCCGGAAAATATCACCTGTCCGGCGCGCACCGCGCCCACGCGGGCCCCGGCCGAGGCGGAGAACGTGACGCCTTGGTGGAAGACCCACGATCCGAGCTCCTCGTTGCGCTCGCGGCCGTAGGGACGCGCGACGGTCCCCGCCACGGGCCAGGGCAAGGAATTCCTGGGCAGCTCTAGTCGGACGGGGCGATTCTGAGGCGCGGGCTTGGCCCCCATGCGGCTGAGCAGTTGGGCCAGGGCGGCCTTGGTCTCCTCCAGCTCGCGGGCCCGCTTTTCCGCGGCGGCCAGGCGCTCGCGGGCCTCGGAGGCGGCCGCTTGGGTGCGCAGATATTCCCCGCGCAGGCGGGTCTCCTCCACCTCGGCCTGCCGGCCCTTGCTCTTGAGCTCGGCGGCCCGGCGCCGGACGGCCTCGGCGTCCGCCTCGGTCTTGATGCGGCTGCCCCGCAGGGCGGCGAGCACGCGGGCCTTCTCCAGCAGGGCCGAGCGCCGGAAGGCCTCCCCCCAAAGCTCGGCGCCGCTCCAGGCCGGCTCCCGGATATCCAAGATTCGGACGTGCTCGCGCAGTTCGCCGAAAAGCGCCGAGTTCCAGAAATCCGAGGCCGAGCTCAAGGTCCCGATCCGGCTCTTGAGCTCGTCGCGCCGGCTCTCGACCCGGCGTATGCCGCGAGTGATGTCCTCGACGCGCCGGCGCGTCTCGCCGTCGCGGCTCTTGAGCCGGTCCGCCTCGCGGCTGAGGGAGGATTCCTCCCGCCGCAGGCGTTCGAGCTCCACGCGCGCCGCCTCCAGTTCCTTTTGTATGCGGCCCAACTCCCTGCGCTTGGCGCTCATCTGGGCGGCGGCCGGAGCGACCGCCGCGGCCAGCAGCAGGACGGCCAGGAGCGGGCGGCTCAGTCGCCGGACCATAGGAAGGGCAGGGCCGCCGGCAGCGAGACGCCGGCCCACAGCGCCAGCTGCCGAAGCAAAGGCGGATGCCCCCACCACGGCAGATAGGCCCGCGCCGGCCAAGCGGCGGCCGCGGCCAGAATCATGCCCGCCGCCGTCCCGGCGGCCGCCAGGCCGGCGACTGCGGCCCAGGACCCGCGGGACGGCGGCGCCGCGCCCAGGCAGAGCGCGGCGATCAACGCCGCCGCCGACGCGCAAAGCAGCGCGCTCCAAACCAGGTCCAGGAAATGGACGTAAAGCCGCGCCTGCAGCATGGCGCGCAGCTGGGCGGGCCGGTAGCGCGTCTCGGTCCAGGCCGCCGCCCCGCCCGCGGCCGCCAGCCAAGTCTCGAAGCGATCCAGGCCGGAGGGCTTGAGACGCGCCTCGAAAGCGGGGGACAGGGGATTGCCGGCGACCCAAATAATGGAATCGACCAATTCCGGATCCTCGCGCCGCAGGGCGGCCAGGGAGTCCTCGCGGGGGACATAAACCGCCCGCGCCGTCTCCGGCAGGCCCAGCAGCCGCTCCTCGATGAGCTTGGCCTGGCTCTCGGACGGTTCCTCCTTGAGAAAGAAGAGAACCTTGAAGTCCTCGCGCAGCAGGTCCGCGAACCTCTCCGCCTGCGCGCGAACCAGCAGCAGGCTTTCCCCGCCGACGCCTCCCATGAGAGCCAGCAGAAGCACGAGCCATCGGCGCAAGGAAGCGTTCACCCAGCCAGTATAGGAAATTGGCGTCCCGTTTTGAAAAAGTTCAGCAAGTGGCGCCGCGCCGGACCGGACTTTCGCAAGATAAGCAAGGAACGTCCCCGCTATCTATAGGGGACGAAGACGCGCGCCGCCGAGGCGACGACCCTCGCCACGGAGGGCAGCAGCATGAGCAGGGTCAGAATCAGCAGGGCCGGATAGTGCGCCGTCGCGAAGGAAAAAAACCGGCCCAGCGCCGCCAGCGGCGGGCGCGCCGGCGCCGGCGCCGGCTGCGGCGCGGCGACGATCTTGATCACGCTCTTATGCGCCATGACCCGCGACAACGCGGCGACGGGAACGCCGGCCTCCACGACCAGGACGTTTTCACCGGAGCCGGGCGCGGTTTGCGTGCCGATGGAGCGCTTTACGCGCAGGCCGGTATCGGCCAGATCCGAGCGCAGGCGCGCCAAGGCCTCGGCCGGGGCGGCGCCGCCGGCCAGACGCACTCCGATAAGGATGTCGGCGGTCGCGAACCGCTCGGGCTGGCGCGCGGGACCGGCCAGTTCCAGGCGCGCCACGGCCGGGACGGTCATCGCCCGGCCGATCCCGTTGGCCGGCATCCAACCCCACAACGCCACCTGGTCGGGCCCCCGGCCGACCGCGGACGGCTCGAAGCGCGTATCCTGGCGGAAGGCCGCGACGCGGCCGAGATCGGCCAGGGCGTCCTTGAGCGAAACCCCGGCATTATTCTTGAGGTCCAGATTGACGGCGACGAACACCTCGGCGCCGGAAAGGGGCGCGGCGGCCTGGGGGACGCCCCAGGCCGCCGCGTCGCCGCCGGCCCGGGCGTTGAGGATATGGGCATCGTAATCCCGCCGTCCGAGCGCACGCGCCTCGTCGAGGCCGACGTCCTTCACCTTATGGCCCGGCAGTTCCAGCGGAGCGGCCAAGCCCTCCCACAGCGAGTAGCGCCGGCGCTCGTTTTCCGTGCGCGGGGCTCCCGGCGCGGCCGCGCCGGCCGCCGGCCGCGCGGAGGCGGCCGGGGGACGGGGCGAGACCGGGAAGGGCAAAACCGGCGGCCGCTGCGCAGCGGACGGCGCCGGGGCCGCCGGGGCGCCGCCGGGATTGGCCGCGGCCCCTTCCTGGCGCGCGCCCTCCTCCATCGCGCCGCTGGCTTCGGAGGAAGGATGGGAATAAGCTCCCGCGCCGCCCTCCCCGATGAACCTGGTCTGGAAGCCGCCGCGCGCCAAGGCGGCCTTGGGCGAGGCGGCGTGCGCCGTAAAAAACAACGCCGCGATAACGGATAAAATCGCCATGGGCCGCGCTCCGGCGCCTATCGTACCACAGAATCCCTTCTGGGTCAACAGGCCTATGCGGGATTAGGACTTTGGCTCTATTTAGCGGCGCCTTCCCGGCGCAGGGCGAGCAGAACGCCCCCCCAAGCCAGGCCGGCCGCCAGCACCAGGACCGTGCAGCCCAGCGTGAAAAATATCCCGGGACCGGGCCGGGCGAAAGCCGCGATCGTCCCGATGGGCAGCAGCAGTCCCAGCCAGAGCCACGGCCGGGGATCGGCGGCCGGGACCTGGGACCGGCGGCCCAGGCCGCGCAAGCCGAACAGCAGCGCCGGCACGCCGATAAGGGCCTCGCGCCAGCGCCACGGCCACCACCAGAGCGACGGCCAGGCGTCCTGCATCCGGCTCAGCCAGCCCCAGGCGGCCGTCCCGGAAAGAAGCAGCCGCGGCTGGAAGAGCAGCAAAGCCGCGACCGCCGCGAGGGCCAGTTTCAAAAGATCCAAATAGGAAGGCGCCGTTTCCAGCCGGCGCCCCAGGGCGCGAGGCGAAAGCGGGAAAAGGGCGAGCAGGCCGATGCCCATGGGCCAAGCCATGGCCGAGAAAGCCGGACTATCCGGCAGCGGCGGGGCGGCGCTCGCGGCCAAAAGCAGCCCGACGACGGCTCCCGTCGCCGCGGTCGCGGCGGTTCCGGCGGCCAGTTCCGCCACCGGCGAGGCGGCCGGACGGCGCTCCTGCACGACCAGGCGCGCGCGCTTGAAGCTCGCCACGCCCAGGCGCACGGCGAGGATGGGCCCCAGCACCGCCAGCAGCCACGCCAGCCAACGGCGCCCCGGAGAGGTCCGGACGCCGCCGGCCGCGGGGAGCGGCCGCCGGTCGACGACGCCGAGTTCGCGCAGTGGCCGCAGCAGCGCGCGCAGGCGCGCGAGGTTCTCCTCCGCCGAAGCCGCCGGATCCAGCCGCAGCAGCAGCAGCCGGCCCGGCCGGCCGTGGACGGCGCGCAGCAAGGCCGCCAGACGAGCCGAGGGTTCGAAGACGGCGGCCGGCCAAGACGGCGCGCCGCCGCCCGCCGCGCGGGCGCCGCGCCCGGAGGGCTCCAACTCCACCGGGATCAATCCGGCCGCCGACGCCGAGGCCAGATCCTCGGGATCGAGGCCGCCCGGCCAATCCGGCTGCGGCTCGCGCGCCGTCTCGATGACGCCGTGGGCGCAGGCGCTCGCCGTGCTCAAGACCAGACCCCGGCCCGCCAGGAGCTCGGTCAACCCGGCCAACAGGCCCGGATCCTTGACCCAGATCGCGTTGGGCTTGAGCGCCGCGCTCGGCGCCACGAAACCCAGGCTCTTCCATTTCTCCAGCTCCTGGCGCGAAAAGAGCAGGACATCCCCGCGCGCGACGAGCCCGCCCAGGGTCCGGCGGCGCACGACCGCGGCTCCCACCCCCATGGCCTCGGCCCGCTGCCAAATATCCGAGGCGGGCAGGCCGCCCGCCTCGGCCGCGGCGGCGACCTCGCCCGCGTCGAGCGCGGCCACGCTGGGGCGGAAGGCGCCGCTCTGGGCGCGGTGGGCCGCGTAGAACAGCAAGCCCAGGCTCGCGGCCGCCAGGCCGCGCCGGACGAGGCGCCGGTTCATCGCCCGGCGGCCGCGGCGGCCGCGCCGTAAAGCTTGAGATAGCGCTTGACCGACGGGTCCCAGGAGAAATCGCCCTGCATGCCGCGCCCGGCCCGCTCCCGCCACGACGGCCGGGCGTAGGCGGCCAGGGCCCGGTCCAGCGCCCGCCCGACGTCGGCGGGATCGTTCGGAGCGGCCAAGAAGCCGTTGGCCCCCGCCCCGCTTTCCCGGACGGTGTCGGCCAGGCCGCCGGTCCTGGTGACGACGGGTACGCAGCCGTAGCGCATGGCGATCATCTGGCCCAGGCCGCACGGCTCGAAGCGCGAGGGCATCAGCAGGATATCGGCTCCGGCATAAAGGCGGTGCGCGAACTCCTCGTCGTAGCCGTTGCGCCAGCAGGCCCGGCCCGGCCGGCGGGCGGCCCATTTGGCGAGGGCCTCCGCCAGAGCCGGATCGCCCTCGCCCACGCCGATGAAGCGGCAGCGGCCCAGGCGCGGCCCCAGGACCCGCATGGCGATGTCCCAGCCCTTCTGCCGGTCGAGCCGGCCCACCATGCCCACGACCGGCGCGCCCGCGGACGCCTGAAGGCCGCATTCCGCGAGCAAGGCCTTACGGCAGGCCGCCTTGCCCGCCGGGTCCCGGGCTCCGAAACGGGCCGGCAGGAAACCGTCGCGCTGGGGATTCCAGACCTCCAAGTCCAGGCCGTTGAGTATGCCGGTCAAGCGCGCGCGGCGCCGGCGCAAGACGTCCTCCATGCCCAGGCCGCCAGCGGCGGTCTGGATCTCCGCGGCGTAGGAAGGGCTGACCGTGCCGATCCGGTCGGCATGTATGAGGCCGAAGCGAAGGTAGCTGAAGGCGGGCGCGCGGCGGCGGTCGCCGAAGCGCGCCGGCTCGCACTGCCGGCGCGAGAATCCCGCGCGCAGCAGGCTTTCGGCCGGGAAACGATAGATTAAACAAAACTGACAGAGACAGTCTTTATGACGCTCGTGTCAATCCGATAGCAACTTTCCCGAACACTGGAATATGCGCTTACGGACAAAAGACACTTCAGAAAAAACAATCAGCGTT
>JAQUMZ010000119.1 GCA_028717865.1 Elusimicrobiota bacterium
CGAGGCCGCGGGCAGCCGCGAGGCGGCGGCGGCTCTGGCGTCCGGTCCCTGCGCGGCCGTGGTCGTGGACTTCGAGACCCTGCCCCCTTTCGCGCGCGCCGAGATCCTGGCCCTGCGCGGCCCCAACGCTCCGCCCATGATTTTCCTGGAGACCAGGGCCACCCTGTCTCCGGATCCGCCATGGCCCTTGCGGTGGCTGCCTTGGCCCCTGCCCCTGGGCTTCGCGGACCAGATTCGCGCGACGGAGCAGCCCGTGATATTTTTGGCCGATCAGACGTTGTTTTCGACCGCGGCCCTGCAGTCGGCGCTGCAGAAGGCGGGGGTGCAGCCGGTTTCCCTGGAATCCACGGTCGGCCTGGTGGAATTCCTGCAGGAACAATGCCGGGCCCGCGAATCGGCTCCGGAGCGCGGCCGAAGCCTCTGGAAGAGGCTGACCGGCGCGTCGGAATCCGGGGATGTGCCGGTGCTGGGCCGGGTGGTCGTAGCCAGTTTCCCCGCGGCCGTGTCCTGCGCCGAGGGCCTCGACGCGCGCATCCGCCAGGTCGTGCCGGAAGCGGTGTGCTACTACGTTTCCGGCGCCGATGCGAACCGGACCGCCGGCCTGGCGATCAAGGAAGGGATTCCGGCTTCCTTCATGCGCACGGCCGCCGGCCGCGTCCTGGGGTGCCTGGCCGGGGAAAGCGCGCCGGCCGCGCGCCCCAAGGAGAAGGCGCGCATCCTGCTGGTCGACAATTTCAAGCCTACCTTGTCCGCCTTGGGCCAGGCTTTGATCGGGGCGGGCTACGAGGTCATAGCGGCCTGCGACGGCGACGAGGCCCTGCGGCAGTTCGGCCACGGGGGCTTCCACCTGGCCGTGATCGGAACGGCCATCGTCTATACCCAGAGTTCGGGCGTCGAGTTCGCCCAGAAGCTGCGCGAGGGGGATCCCGACCTGCGCATCATCTTCCTGGTCGACCGCTATCCGCTGCAGGCGGCGCTGCAGGGCGTCAGCCAGGTCGTGGAACTGGGGCTTGACGACGCCTTGCTCAAGCCCGTGGAGTCCTCGCGCCTGCTCTTCTCGGTGCAGCGGGCCCTGGAGCGGCGCTTCCTGCTCCTGGAGAACGCCCGCCTGCTCAAGGAACTGCAGGAGTCGAACCGCCAGCTGGCGCAGATCAACGGCTTCCAGAAGAAATTCTTCGCGATGGTGGCGCACGACGTCAAGAATCCCCTTACGGCGATCCTGGGCTATGCCGAGGTCCTGGGCCTGCGCCTGAAGAACAATCCCAATGAGCTCAAATGCGCCGCGCACATACACTCGGCGGCCCGGACCTTGAACCTGCTCATCTCGGATCTCGTGGACTTGGCCGCCATCGAGTCCGGCAAGCTGCGGGTGGAGATCGGCGCCCTCGACCTCGCTGCGGTGGTCAACGACCTGCGTTCCCGCATCGAGATCGTGGCCCAGCAGCGGAAGATCAATTTCGCGGTGGAGCTGCCGAGCGCCCTGCCGCCCCTGGCGGGAGACCCCGCCCGGCTGGCGCAGGTCATCCAGAACCTTTGCACCAACGCCGTTCAGTATACTCCCGAGGGCGGCAAGGTGACCGTGCGCGTCGAGGCTTTTTCGGACCGGGTCGTCGTCAGCGTCATAGACACCGGCATCGGCATATCCAAGGAGGATCTGCCGCGCATTTGGGAGCGCTTTTTCCAGACCGAGGAGGCCAAGAAAATGCGCAAGGCCGGCTTCGGCCTGGGTCTCAAGATCGCGCGCGAGGTCGTGCAGATGCACGGCGGCGAGATGGGCATAGAGTCCCGTCTGGGCGTGGGCTCGCGGTTTTTTTTCCATCTGCCGGTCAGAAGCCCCATGCCCGCGGCCTTGACGCCGCCGGCGCCGCCGCGTCCGCCGACGGCGTAGCCGGGCCGCCATGGACGACTGGGGCGAACTGCGCCGCCTGCTTCCCGCCGGAGCGGTCCTTGACGGCGAGGCCGAGCTGGCCGCCTACTCCTACGACGCCGGCCTGGACCGGGCTCGTCCGGGGGCCGTAGTGCTGGCTGCGTGCGCCGAGGAGGTGCGGCGGACGGTGGGCTTTTGCCGGCGGCGCCGCCGGCCCTACGTCGCCCGCGGGGCCGGGACCAACCTTTCCGGCGGCTGCGTGCCCCTGCGCGGCGCCTTGGTGCTTTCCTTGGCGCGCATGAACCGCATCCTGCGCGTCGATCCCGCCGGGGGCTTCGCGGTGGCCGAGGCCGGCGTGGTGAACCTCAAGCTCCAGGAGGAGCTCGCCAAGACCGGGCACTACTACGCCCCCGATCCGGCCAGCTTCCGCGTCTCGACCCTGGGCGGCAACATCGCCGAGAACGCGGGCGGGCCGCGCTGCCTCAAATACGGGGTGACGACCGACCATCTGCTGGCGCTCGAGGCGGTCATGCCGGACGGGGAGCTCGCGCGCTTCGACCTCAAGGATCGCGGCTGCGAGGTCATGAGCCTGCTGGCGGGTTCGGAGGGGACCTTGGGGGTGGTGACCGCCGCGTGGTTGCGCATCCTGCCGCTGCCCCGGGACGTGCGCACCGTCCTGGCCTCGTTCGCATCGGTCGAAGCCGCCGTGGGCTGCGTTTCGGCCGTCATCGCGGCCGGCATCGTGCCCCGGGCCCTGGAGGTCATGGACCGCGATACCGTGCGCTCGGTCGAGGCCTATAACCGGGCGGGCTACCCGGACGCCGAGGCGGTGCTGCTCGTGGAGCTCGACGGCGAGCCGGCCGCGGTCGCGGCCGAGACGCAGGCGGTGGAACGCCTGGCGCGCGAGCGCGGAGCGCTCGAGCTGCGCTCGGCCTGCGCGCCCGAGGCGCGCGACAAGCTTTGGGAGGGCCGGCGCGGCGCCTACGCGGCCTGCGCTCGCTCGGCGCCCAACGTCCAGGTCGAGGACGGCGTGGTGCCGCGCGACCGCCTGCCGGAGGCGGTCGCGCGCGTGCGCGAGATCTCCGCGCGCCACGGGGTCAAGCCCTACCTGCTCTTCCACGCCGGCGACGGCAACCTTCATCCCAACATGTGCTTCGACGAGCGCGACGCCGCCCAGGCGCGGCGCGTGCACGCGGCCGGGCAGGACATCCTGCGCGCCTGCGTCGAGCTGGGTGGGTCGCTCTCGGGCGAGCACGGTATCGGCACGGCCAAGCGCGAGGCCATGCGCTGGCTGCACTCGCCGCGCGCGCTGCGGTTGTTCCGGGACCTCAAGCGTTCGTTCGATCCCGAGGACCTGGCCAACCCGGGCAAGATGTTCCCGGACGAGGGCCCTTGGCCGGCCGCGCCGCCGGCGCGGCCGGCTCGGCTCCTGGGCGAGGCCGCCGCCCACCTGGCGCGCAAGGTGCGCGACTGCGCCGCCGCGGGCCGGGCCATGGCCGTGCGCGGCAGCGGCTCGCGCTGGCCGGCCGCGCCGGAGGGCTGCGCGGAAATCCTGACCACGGGCATGCACGCCATACTGGACGTCGACCGCGGCAACTACACGGTCACGGCCGAGGCGGGCCTGTCCCTGCGCGAGCTGCGCCAGGAGCTGGCGGCGCAGGGACTGCATCTGGCTCTGCCGGAGGCGGGGGGCACGCTGGGCGGCCTGCTCGCCGCCAAGGCTTGGCCGGACGCGCGCGGCGAACTGCTCGGTCTGCGGGTTATCCTGTCCGACGGCGAAGTCGTCGAGCTGGGCGGCAAGGTGGTCAAGAACGTCGCGGGTTACGACGCGGCGCGCCTGCTGCTGGGCTCCTGGGGCACCCTGGGCGTGATCGTCGACGCCACCCTGCGCCTGCATTCCGAGCCGCTGAGCGCGCGGGCCGTCCCGGCGTCCGTCCCTTTCGGGGCCGGCCCCTGGCAGAGAAAGGTCAAGGCCGCCTTCGATCCGGCGAACTTGTTCAATCCGTGGTTCCATCAGGCGGAGGCGCGGTGAGCGGCGGGCTCGGCCGCATGGCGACGGACCTCGGGGAGCGCTCCAGCTACGACGCGGCCAGCCAGTGCTGCCGCTGCGGCTACTGCGAGCAGGCCTGTCCGACCTACGTCGCCGAGGGCTCGGAGGTCCGCTCGGCCCGGGGCCGCAACCAGCTGGTGCGCCTGCTCATGGAAAAGCGGCTGGAGCGGCCCGCCAGCGCGCAGGAGGCCTTGCACACCTGCCTGCTCTGCGGGGCCTGCCAGACGGCCTGCTACGCGCGCGTGCCCACCCCGGACATCGTGTTGGAGGGCCGCCGGCTGCTCGCCGAGAAGCCGCACTGGCTGGCGCGGGTCCTGACGCGCCTGCTGGCCGAGCGGCGGGGGCTTTTCGAGCTATTGCTCAAGGCCGCCAACCTGGCCCGCCGCCTGCGCCTTTCGGTCCTGGCGCGCCCCTGGCTCAGGCTGGCCGGTCTGCCCGGCCTGGCCGAGGCCGACGCGCGCGTCCGGGAGGCCCCGCTGGTATTCCTGCGCCAGACGCTGCGCGAGCGGCCGGCCGCCGCGCGGCCGCAGTGGCTGTATTTCGCCGCGTGCGGCACGGATTATCTCTTCCCTCGGGTCGGGCGGGCGACGGTCGCGGTCCTGGAGTTCCTGCGCGGCCCCGGCAACTTCATGGAGAACGACTGCTGCGGCCTGCTCGCCTACAACTACGGCGACCTGGAGGACGCCCGGCTCTTCGCCCGGCGCAACATCGAACGCTTCGAGGCCGCGGGCGGCCGGGGCCCCATGGTGGGCGACTGCTCTTCCTGCACGGCCTTCCTGAAGTCCTATCCTCAGCTGTTCTTGTCCGAGCCGGATTGGCGCCGGCGCGCCGAGGCTTTCGCCGCCGCGGTGCAAGACGTTCCCGAGGTCCTGGCCGAGGCCGAACTGCCCGCGCTGAAGGACCCCCCGGTCGTCACCTGCCACAACTCCTGCCGGGCCTGCCACGGCGAGGGGCTCAAGGACGAGGGGCCCCGGGCGATCCGGCGGCTGGCGGGGGCGGCATTCCGGGAACTGCCGGAGGCCGACGTCTGCTGCGGCGGCGCCGGGGCCTTCTCCTTCCGCAATCCCGACCTCTCCGACCGCATCCTGCGCCGCAAGATCGCGCGCGTGGCCGGGACGGGCGCCGGCGTCGTGGCGGCCAGCGCGACCTCCTGCCTCATCCAGCTTGCCGACGGGGCGCGGAAATACTATCCTGAGTGCCGGGTCGTTCATCTCAGCGAGCTCGCCGCGCAGGCGATCCAAGACGCCGCATCACCAGGAGCCCCTTGATGGGACGCAGGCAAGAGCTGGAGAAGCGCCAAACCCTGCTCTCCCGCTTCGGCCGCCTGGTCGCCACCGAGAACCGCCTCGACGCCCTGCTGACCATCATCGCCGAGGAGGTGCGCAACATCCTCGACGTGGACCGCTGCTCGGTCTTCCTGGTCGACGCCTACAAGGGCGAGCTCTGGACCAAGGTGGCCCTGGGCATGGAGGAGAAGATCCTGCGCATGCCCTTGGGCCAGGGCATCGCCGGTTTCGTGGCCAAGACCGGCAGCGCGGTCAATATACGCGACGCCTACCGTGATACGCGCTTCACCCAGGACCTCGACCGGGTGACGGGCTATCAGACCCGCAGCGTGCTGGCCGTTCCGCTCAAGGGCCGGGACAGCAAGGCCCTGGGGGTCTTCGAGGTCCTCAACAAGAACAAGGGCTCCTTCACCGACGAGGACGAGGGCCTGCTGCGCATACTGGCCACGATGGCGGCTTCCTTCATCGAGAACGCCACCCTGTACGACGACCTGCGCCGCTCCCATCTGGAGACGATCTACCGCATGGCCTTGGTGGCGGAATTCCGCGACCAGGCCGACACCGGACAGCACCTGCGCCGCATGAGCCGCTTCTGCGGCATACTGGCCTCGGCCATGGGCATGAGCTACCAGGAATCCGAGGACATCCGCTACGCCAGCCCCCTGCACGACATCGGCAAGGTGGCCATCCCCGACGCGATCCTGCGCAAGCCGGACAAGCTCAGCCCCGAGGAATACGAGGAGATGAAGCGGCATACGATCTACGGCAGCCAGATGCTGGTCAACGCCGAGAGCCGCCTGCTGCGCCTGGCCGCCCGCATCGCGGTCTCACACCACGAGAATTACGACGGGACGGGCTACCCCTACGCGCTCAAGGGCGAGGGCATACCCATAGAAGCGCGCATCGTCGCGGTCGCCGACGTATTCGACGCCCTGGTTTCCAAGCGGGTCTACAAGGGCGCCTGGACGCACGCGGACGCCCTGGCCTACATCAAGGCGGAGAGCGGCAAGCGTTTCGACCCCTTGTCGGTCGAGAAGCTCTCCGAGTGCTTCGCCGACGTGGTCACGTCCATGGAGGAGGAGAACCGCCGCTCCGGGGGCGACGAGGGGGGATTTTCCTTCTCGCCCCAGAACGGCCGCTTCGCGGACCGTCCCCCGCACATCTGACGCGTCAGAACAGGTCGCGTCCGCCCGCGTCCTTGATGCGGCCGTTTTCATCCGGGGCGGAAGCGGCCACGGGGCCGGCGGGCGCTTTCTGCAGCTGCCGGATCCTTTCGCCAAGCTCGGCCGCGACGGCCGCGCTCCAATCCCAGGGCAGTTCCCTCGGGGGCGTGGCCACCCGGGTGATCCCTCCCCAGGTGGCTAGGTAGACGCCGTCCTCGTCGGCGGCCATGCCGCGCACGGTCTGGCGGGTCAGGAGCTTCCAGCCGCCGCCGCGCGAACGGTAGAGCCCCAGGGCCGTGGCCAGGAAATGGCTGCCCGAATGCTCGGCCGCGGCCCGGAGATCGTGCCTGGACGCGGGGGCCTCGTCGAGGCGAGGGGACGACGCCGCGCCGTTTTCCAGGACCAGGAGTTCGGCGGGGGTCTTGACGTACAGACGCTGGCCGCTCGTCAGGTGGCTCGAATAATGCGGCAGGATTTGGGTCGCGGCCCCGCCTTGCAGCTCGAACAAGCCGGGCAATCGGCCGGAGCCGTCGTCTATGCCGGCGAAGATGCTCCCGCCGACCTTCAGCAGTTCCGTGCAGCGCCGAGGCCTCTCCAGCAGTTCGATCCACTTACCGCCGGGACCTAGCCGCAAGAGCACTTCTCCCACGGCGGCGTAGAGCTCCCGGCCGTTTCCCAGGACCCTGGCCTTGCCGCGCGCCGCGTAGTCCTTGGTCCACTTGCCGTCCTTCAGCCGGTATAGCCCATCGCTTGTGCCCGCGTAGAGCGTGCCGTCCGCGGCGGCCAGGCTCTGAACGGCCGCCGGCGGATTTTCGATGATCCCCGCCGGCTCCGAGAGCCGAAAGAGCTTGAGGTATTGAGAGCTCGCGGCGTACAAGGAGCCGTCCTCGAGCGCGAAGAGCCGGAATTCGGAGCCGATATTCCGGGCGAAATCGATCGGAATCACGTTCTCGCCGCTAAGCTCGTAAAAACCTTCGCTATTGCGGAAGAAAACCCTCCCTCCCGCGGCGCGGAACTCCGAGGAGCCGTTGGCGCTTATAGGCAGGCGCTTCCAGCTCCTGCCCTCGCGGATATAAACCCCGCCAAAATCCACCAAGGCGTAGGTCCGGCCCCCGGCGTGGATCACGTAGATTACCTTTCGCGAGATTGTGTTGTCGAGCCCGCCGGACACGAGGCGCTCGCCCGCCAGCAGAGCGGTTACGTCGGCGCGGGAATTGGCGGCCGAGGGCTGGACCACGGCCAAGGACGC